>JAITNQ010000264.1 GCA_031290435.1 Candidatus Symbiothrix sp.
ACGGATAAAACCGGTTTCTGTTGCAATCTTCTCTAAAAAACGCTTGCTATAATTATACATACTCATTTCCTCCCTGCTCTAAAAATGACAGAATATTTTGAGGAGCGCATAACTTCCATTCCTTAAAGTAAGTATCTGATTCCTTCATAATCAAAGTTATTGAATGTTTCTTTAGAAGAAATATGCAATTCGACAAAGATACATAAATAAATGTATTATCAACAAGAAAATAAAGTTTATTACGGAAGAATAGATTCTATTTCCTTCAGCCACAGTTGGACGCTCGCATCGCTGGGCATCCGCCAGTCGCCGCGAGGAGACAAATTAACCGAGCCTACCTTGGGGCCATCCGGCATACAACTGCGTTTGAATTGCTGACTAAAAAAGCGGCGGAAAAAAACTTCCATCCATTTCAAAATCATTTGATTATCATAAAGATTGCGGAAAGCATGCTGCGCCAAGAAGAAAATTTTGCCCGGAGAAAATCCGTACCGCAAGGTGTAAAAGAGGAAAAAATCATGCAATTCGTATGGGCCTACCACATCTTCCGTAAACTGGGTCATTCGGCCTTGTTCATCGGCTGGAAGCAATTCCGGACTGACCGGTGTATCCAAAATATCCGACAAACTTGTTTTGGCGGAGGCTTCATTTATTTGCGTTTCGGCTACCCATTTCACCAAATGGCGTACCAAAGTCTTCGGAATGCCGCTATTCACGCCGTACATCGACATGTGGTCGCCGTTGTAAGTAGCCCAACCCAAGGCCAGTTCCGACATGTCGCCGGTACCGATAACAATCCCGTTCAGTTGGTTGGCCATATCCATCAGGATTTGCGTGCGCTCACGAGCCTGCGTGTTTTCATAAGTAATATCATGAACGGAAGGGTCGTGGCCTATATCCTTGAAATGTTGGTTACAGGCTGCCGTAATGTTTATTTCCATCATTGTCACGCCCAAGAATTTCATCAGTTGCACCGCATTGGCGTAAGTGCGTTCGCTGGTTCCGAAGCCGGGCATGGTTATTCCGTAAATCATTTCACGGGGAAGTCTCAGTTTGTCAACGGTTTTTGCGCAAACCAACAAGGCCAGCGTCGAATCCAAACCGCCGGAAACGCCCAGAACCAAGGATTTAACCCCTGTATGAACCAACCTTTTGGCCAAACCGGCCACCTGTATCGAAAAAATCTCTTCACAACTCTCGTCATAAGCGTCGGTAACCGGAATAAACGGACTTGGATTCACCGGGCGACTGAAAGAAATTCTCTCTTTGTGATTTAAAGACAGTGTCACCTCTTTGTAATTATGAATATCCGGTCTGGAAATAAAACTTGTATTTTTTTTTCGCTCCGAAGTCAGTAAATCGAAATCAATTTCAGTGATAATCAGTTGTTTTTGGAAGGAGAAGCGTTCGGATTCCCCCAGTAATTTCCCGTTTTCGTAGATATAAGCATTGCCGGCATACACCAAATCTGTGGAAGATTCACCAAAACCGGCCGCAGCATATACGTATGCGGCATGGCAACGAGCCGATTGCTGGCTCAGCAAAGATTTTACATATTGTTGTTTCCCAATTAATTCCGGACTTGCCGAAAGATTGAACAGCAATTGCGCCCTGTTGGAAGCATGGTAGGAACTGGGTGGAATCACCGACCAAACATCTTCACATATCTCTATGGCAAAAGTACGTTCCTCCCAACCGAACAGGATATTGGTACCAAAAGGTGCAATTTCACCGGCATAGGAAATTACCGGAAAATCTTCCTGCAAGTAATTCCTATCCTCCGAACGAAAAGCATTAAACCACCTTTCTTCATAAAATTCAGCATAATTGGGAAGATATGCTTTGGGAACTATACCTAAAATACGTCCTTCTTGGCAAACAAGGCCACAGTTGTATAATTTGGCATTCTCTTTTACCGGAGCGCCGATAATAAAGCAAATAGAAAGTTTTTTTGTCGCTTCCAATAAATCCTCAACCGCTTTTTCCGCCGCTTTAACAAGCGTTTCTTGGAAAAACAAATCTCCACAACTATAGGCTGTTATAGACAATTCAGGAAAACAAACCACCCCTACTCCTTGCTTATCCGCCTCGACAAGCATTTCCAATATTTGTTTTGTATTGAATTCACAATCCGCAACCTTTACTTCCGGTACAGCTGCCGCAACCTTGAAAAATCCGTAATTTTCCATCTATTTTAATTATTTTTTCGCCTATTCTATTTTCCCCATAATCTTCTAATTTCTCCAATCCAAAGAACAATGGAAGTTGCCCCGATAATAATTCCCCAATCTGCTAATTTTAGCGGAACTACATTAAACATTTTTCCACCCGTTGTAACAATAAACCACTGTCCGACTATAATTACCAAGGCAATCATCAAGAACCCGCTACATTGTCCCAGTGACGCAAAAGCAGACTTTCCGGTCATAAACGCTTTGGCATTGAACATATTCCAGAATTGCAACAGCACAAAAATAGTAAAAAACAAGGACAATTCATAAGGCGACAATCCATTGCCTGCGCTAAAGTCAAAGAAACTGCGTCCGAAATCATTTAGACTGAATTGATGCAGGAAAGTTATATCTGCATGTTTGAAATACTGAACCAAGCCGAACAGCAATACCACGAAAAGAAGCCCAACGCTTAAAATGCTCTTTGCCATCGGACGACTGATGATGTGGTCTGTGGTTTTGCGCGGTTTGTTTTGCATGACCTTCTCGTTGGGAGGCAACGATGCCAAAGCCAAAGCGGCAAAAGTATCCATAATCAGATTTACCCACAACATCTGTGTTACTGTCAGTGGTGATTCGGTTCCTAAAAATGCGCCGATCAACACAATCAAACAAGCAGCCACATTGATGGTCATCTGGAACAAAATAAAACGCTGTATGTTCTGATACAACGAACGTCCCCACATCACGGCTCGCGAAATGCTGCTGAACGAGTTGTCCAGAATCGTAATGTCGCTGGCTTCTTTGGCAACGGAAGTGCCGTCGCCCATGGAAAGTCCGACTTGTGCGGCGTTTAGCGCCGGCGCATCATTGGTGCCATCGCCGGTAACGGCGACTACCTGACCATTTGCTTGTAAAAGTTGCACCAAGCGTTGTTTGTCCATCGGACGCGCTCTACACATGATTTTCAAATGTTCTATCCGTTTTGCAGCTTCATCGTCCGTCAAAGACTCAAATTCCGGACCTGTAATGATATTGTGCAGTTTATCACTTTCGTTCCACAAGCCGATTTGACGCCCGATTTCCTTGGCTGTTCCCGGCGTATCGCCTGTAACGATTTTTACGTTGATACCGGCGCTCAAACAATTTTTTACGGCATCCGGCACTTCCACACGAACAGGGTCGGAAATGGCCACAATACCTAAGAAATTGAGAATGGAAAACGGAGAATTGAGAATTAGTTTGCCTTCTTTGAAATAATCCTGATTATCTTCAATGATCATATAAGCAAAACCCAATGTTCGCATGGCTTTATTTTGATATTCAAGCAATTGTTCATCTATTTTGTCTTTTGAAACGGGAATATTTTGACACAAGGAAAGCACAATTTCCGGCGCTCCTTTTACATAAAGCACTTTTTTATTGAGCGTTGGCGATTTGACAATGGTTGCCATGTATTTACGTTCGGTAGAAAATGTCAGTTGCTCTACTATTTCGGTATCTTCCCGTATCGGCAGATAATTTACACCTTGCTCATGTAGCCAAAGTAACAATGCGCCTTCGGTCGGATTTCCCAAAGCTTTTACTTTGGAAGAATCGGAAAAATCAAGATAAGCGGTAGAATTGACGGCAATGCTTTCTGATAACAAGGGGTTGCAACCCCTTGTCATATCTAAACCATAGAATTGCGTTTCATAAACTTTCATCTGATTTTGGGTGAGTGTACCGGTTTTATCGGTACAAATAACCGTTGTAGCCCCCATTGTTTCACAGGCGTGCATTTTGCGGACAAGATTATTTGTAGAAAGCATCCGCTTCATACTCAATGCTAAACTGAGCGTAACACTCATCGGCAGACCTTCCGGGACGGCAACCACAATCACCGTTACGGCAATCATGACGGTATTCAGTAGGTAACCGCCGAAACTAATCCAGTCGAACGCTTCCAAGCCGTGGAAGTAAACAATCAAGCGACCAATAACAATCAGTATAGCAATCCCATAACTTGCTTTGGTAATCAAATCGGCTAATTTGTCCAACTGTTTATTTAATGGCGTTTCAACACTGCTGTCTATTTGCGAGCCTTCATAAACTTTGCCGTATTCGGTAGCGTCTCCGACTGCCAGTACTTGTATGATGCCATGTCCGTCAGCAATGGTTGTGCCTTTCATAGCATGATTGGACGGATAAGTGGCGTCCTTGTCGAAGTCGGCTGGATTTACGGTTTTCTTGCAGACCGGCTCGCCTGTGAGCGTGGATTCGTTGATTTGTAATGAAACGGCTTCCAATAATTCACCGTCCGCAGGTACTTCCTCGCCGGTTTCAAGAATCACAATATCATCTACAACGACCTCTTTTTTAGTAATTTGACAGATATTTCCATTACGGATAACCTTTACCAAGGTGTCATCATTAACCTTATTGAGTACCTCAAATTTTTTATTGGCGCTCAATTCGAAACAAAAACCAACGACAGTTGCCAGCAGGACGGCAATCAGGATGCCCGCCGGTTCAAGAAAGAGACTTGCGCCTCCATGTCCGGAGAAGAACTCATAACAAGATACGCCTATTGATAATGCGAGCGCTACCAACAAGATAATGATAATCGGGTCGGTAAATTTTTCGAGGAACTGCGACCATAGCGATTCTTTTTCAGGTGGAGTTAAAATGTTTTCTCCGTGTTGTTTGCGGCTTTCTATGACTTGAGTGTCGGTTAAGCCGGTGTAGTGATGTTTTTGTTGCATAATGATAACTTTTGGGTCAATCCCTGTAATGTTAATTAATTAAACCAAGGATTGATTGGGGAATTAATTTTGCTTTTGCTTTCAGATTAGCTAATAAAGCCGCTTCTGTTTCATCTAATTGGCCGTCTCCTTGTATTTTAGCCAATAACCATTCAGCTTCTTCCGCATCAATTTCTCCGGGAGATGTTTCGTCTTCCAGAAGATAACTTGTAATGGCATCCACAAACAATGTTTTCCAACTCGCATGATTGTCTTTTCCTGATACGGCATCGTTCAGTTCAAAAAGAAATTCTGCTTCTTCTTTGTCTATACTACCATCGGCATACAATACTGCTTGAAGTTGTTTAACTTCTGCTTCATCAATTACGCCATCGGCTAAAATTGATTTCTTTAATTCATTTAATGTACTCATCATTTAAAATTTTAATTATTATTTATTTGCTAATTGGACAATTATCAATCGTCCGCCTTCTTCTTTTGATAGTAAAATCTGTTTGCCGTCAGAGAGTTCTACAGCCTGTCCGATAGCTATTTTCTTCCCTTCCGTTTTGTCTTCCAAATCGTTTAATCCTTGATTGATCAACATCCATTTATGCTGATGAAATACGAAATAACCGACAGGCTTCTTTTGTCCGTCTGTAAGTTTCTCATTTGCCGAAATGTTACGGTTTACATGCCATTGATAGAGGTATTGATTGTGGTAAACCATCAACCTGTAATCGTCCGAAGTAAATGAATTTGCCCGACGTGAAGAATACAGGTTCAGCACAGGAAGTGTTCCTTTGTACTCCGTTCCGCAATACGGACACTTGGGTTTGGTGGAGTTGTCAAATACAAACCATTTATGCCAGCATTTCGGATTTTGGCAAGGTTGCATTAAATCTACCGTTTTTAGGAGGGCATCTTCCCATTCTCCTGCGGTAGGTCGTTGTGACGGATTGTGCAGGCTATCAATAAAAGCGCGATCAAACATCTTTTTCAGATAAGGGCCGCATACCGTATATGGAATTTTTGTTGGATCGCCTTGCGGCAATTGCGAGGGCTGCAGGTCTTTGACTTTTACTCTGTTTGACTTGTCGGCAGGATGTTCGACGAATAATGCATTAGCCCCCATTGACAATTCCTCGTCTTTGGCTGAATCCAAATCATTGACTTTGCCACCGCGCAACGGATGCCGATACAATAAATACATATAGACCATTACCGCCAAAGCGTGTCTATCCGTAGCGATACTCGGCAGTTTTCGGGTAGGGTCATTTTTGTTTAGATGTTTGGTAGCGATTACTTCCGGCGCAATAAAATCGGGTGTTCCCAATACATCGGGCGGATATTTGCCTGGCACTACCAAACCATCAATATCAATAATAGCAGCCCTGCCGGAAGTTGGGTCTATCAGTACATTTTTGTATGACAAATCCGAATGAGCCAGACCTGCGGCATGTAATCGTCTAACTGCTCGGCTAATACGGATACATATCTGGAAATACTTGAACCAGTCTCCTTTTTCTTCCGGCGCTAAAAACTTGTTCTGATTTTTTGCCGATGCGAACCATTTCCCTTCCTTCTCTTTCCCTTTTATTCCCAGAAAATCATTGTTGATAGAACCGATTGAGAAGAAAAAATGCTTTTGGTAGGTAGGACACACCAGCCCTAATTTCCCCTTGTATTCCACGATTTTGGTAGGCCAGCAATACAAGTCCTTCCAGTATTCTCCACCTTGTTGATTGAATATTTTATCTTTGTAAGAATGGGTGATATTGTCTAAACGGTCTTTCGCATTGAAATCTTGCTTGTCTCTGAAAAACGCTACCACATACGATTTGTCGGGGCTGAAATAGACATCTTTCATGCCGCCCGCACCGATAATATTTTCAACAAATTCTACCTGAGAACCGTCCGTTGCCGTTATCTTTACCGTATTCGCCATTACTTGTGCTTTTAAAATAATATTGCAATTGTTCTGTCATCATGATTGCCTTTCGACCAAAAATCCAGCCATTCGAGCAGTTGGCCGGCGGAATGCTCATTGTCGTCTGAAAAATCCACTTTTACCTTGTCTTCATTGTTGCCGTTCAAGTCATCCCACAAGGCGTGCCATTTTTCAATGCGATTGAGGTTGGCATCGGTTTCAAATTTCGGGTCGGTTACACCATCAGTCATCAGGATGAGCGCTGAGAAATCCGGGACAATATCAAACCGCAAGCGGCGATAAATTTCTGTGGGCTGCATAATTTCGGGCATGGTAAGGAAGCGTGTTTGACCTGCAAACTCCCCTCCGTCCGGTTCTCCCAAAATTTTCAGGTATACCGGTTCTTCTTTCCGGTAAATCCCCATGCCGCCATCTCCCACCCAAAAAGCGCCGACAAACCAACCAAACTCAAATTTTTTGCAAATAGACAGCAAAAGAGTGGTTGCATACTCTTTGAGTGGAATCAATTTGCCTGAAGGCCCATGTGTGGCTTCGGTTTCGATGTTTTTATAGGCTTGAAAGACGGCAGTTCCAATGATATTGTAAAGCAAATCTCCTGCTTGTTTCCGCACTTCATTCGAGGCGGATTTATTGTATGCTTCAACATGTTTTTCCAGCGTTGCACCAAATTCTACAAGTTTTGCCTTGCACACTTCTATCACCGTCTTACAGGCAATTGCCGAACCTTTTCGGGAATATTTCGCAGAACCTGCGCCATCAGCTACCACCATCACATACCATTCCGAAGCATTATCAAAATACAACGCAAAATCGTCGTCACGCGCTTTGCCTTCATGTGCATGAGAGCGTCCGCGCTGACTTGCGGCCACCATATCTTTTCTTGCTTCTTTCTCATGCTTCAGTCCGAGAAACTTCGTAGTCGTTTTAGACTCAATTTTTACAAACGCTTTATCTTCATCCGGCTTGTAATATTCAACTTCCGGAGGAGTGGGAATATTTTTCCACAACGAACGAGGGTCGGGAATAATAATGATGGTTACTTCTTTAGGTATATATTCAGGCCTTCCTTCTCCATTTTCCCATCCTTTGTATTTGCATTGCATCGTGATTTTATGGTCGCCCGCTACAGTCGGTTTTCCTGTAATTTGCTTTGTTTCCGCATCGTATTGTAATCCGATTTGTTCTAAGCCCTCAAATTGAATATTTGATATTTCTGGCAATTGCGTGGCAAAATCACAAGTAACGATATATTCCTGGTTTATTTTTCCGTTGGGAAAGGCGATATACTGTCCTTTTATCTGAGCCTCCAATGCGTCATTTCGGGCTTTTTCCCTTGCTGCTTCATTGGGTAATCCAGTTCCTAATTTCATTTTATTGTCGATTTTTTCGTTGATATTCTCCTTTTGTTCAGTCGCTTCGACAACCGTTTCTATAGAAATTGCCGTAGGTTCGGTTGGTGTATTTTCATCAGCTTGTTTGTCATCCGGATTTTGCAATTCGGCATTTTGCCGATTAAACACTTCCCAATGTTTTTGAATATCTTCTTTGATAGTATTCCCATATTGTTCCTTGAAATCGGCTATTTGTTGCGGATTTGCCGCATCGCCAAACATACTTTTTAAGAAATCTTCCATACGAATTATCCTCTTGTTCTGTTAACATCAAAACCATCGCCTCCTGTACCATACTCCGCTTTATTGCCACACCAAGGGCAGGTACTGATTTTTTCCGTACCCACACAATGTATTTTTCCGCAGGTTTCATCATATGCCAAACCATATTGATTGCCACAACATGGACAAGTGGGCGCTCCCATCAATTTTTCGGTGCTGATTTTCAGATTAACGGCATTTTCACCCGACAGTTCAAAGTAGGTATCATCTACCTTAAATGCACCGGCTAACCGGTAATTAAGTCCGATATCTCCTTTAGAATCTTCAAATACATTTTTCCGGTATTTGATTAAGTAGGGTTGTTTGGTATTTTGGCATTTTGCCGCCAATACCACAAAATTGTCATCCGTTACCGCTTTGCTTTCTTGCTTTGACAAATCAATCTTTAACACAGTTTCACTGTCTAATTTTGCCAGTCCAAATCCTGTTGAATTGTTTTCAACACTCAAACTGCTTGTTTTGATGGAATCCGTCACCCATTTAAAAAATTTCTTATAGGCATTGACGTCTGCATTTTTGAAATGCAATACATTGTCCGTTAATTCACCAAGTATTTGATTATCGGTATTATTGCCAAAAGATACTGCCACCAAATTGGCGGTATGTTGCCAGTTTTTTTTCCATTCGGCGATTGCGGCTTTCATATCGCTTACATTGTCGGTAGGAACACCATCGGTAAAGAGAAATACGATTGGTTTCCAATCGCCTTTTTGCTCGTAAGTTGTTGTTACGAAGTTCTTTCTCAGTTCATACATTAGGTGTCCCAAGCCCTTGCTTAGCGATGTACCACTGCCAATGGGAAATCTGGGTGGATAGAAGCTGATTAGTTCTTGTAGCGGCGCTATGGTTTTCGGCTGTCCTGCAAAAACAATCACCGAAACCCAAACTGTTTCCAAGGCATACGGGTCAGTGCGCAACTCTTTGACAATAGTTGCCATTCCGTCTTGTACCTG
>JAITNQ010000059.1 GCA_031290435.1 Candidatus Symbiothrix sp.
CCACTTTCCCGAAAGAATGACATTCAGCGCATCGGAAAGTTCCATCGTGTGACCGGGCAGCGCCGAATAGCGGATGCCCATTTCGGAAATCTTCGCAAACGCCGGTTGCAAGGCAGTCAACAACTCACTCTTGAGCATACTGTCAATATCTTCGCGCCGATATTCATTCGTCACATTGCCGCATACGTTGGTATAGAACAGAATAGGATTGGTCAGCTTATAAGAAAATTCGCCGTTGCAGCGGATCGCAATATCAATATCTAATCCGATATTCTTGTCCACCACACGGAACGGAACAGCGTTCGGCGTGCCGTACTTGTTGCCGATGATTTCCTTGGTGTTGAAGTAATACACACGCTGATCCTTACCTGTATCGCCGCCATAAGTAAAACGCTTGCCGATTTTCAGGAAAATATCTTTGATACCTGTGCCGAGATTTCCTTCAAAAATACTTGGTTCGGTGGAAGTTTCATACTTGAATTCACCGGGGTCAGCGCAGACCTCCACGACCTTGCCCTGTTCGACAATAATCATGCACTGTCCGTCCGCAACGGCAATCATTGATCCGTTACTGATGATATTTTGCTCGCCACTTGTGTTGGAGGAGCGCTCCGATGTACGCTTCCTGCCTTTTGCGACAAGCACGTTTGCACTCAGCGTCTCACAGTAGAAGTATTCTTTCCATTGATCCGCGAGTACGCCACCTATTGCACCCGAAATTGCTTTGATAAGTCCCATTTTATTCTCTTTTGAAATTATCCTGCAAAGGTATGATTTTTTTCTGAATTATGATTTTCTCATAATAACTGTATGTATAAATTAATCTGAATTATTCATGTGCAAAAATAGCAACAATCCGGGACAAATCAACCTTAGCAAAAATTATTTTCACTTTCTCCTGTAAAGCGGATAAATAATAGCAGTCGGTTTTACTTTGAAATCTCTATTGTGGTTTTTCCTTTTTTTAAAACAGCCGGAAATTCAATGCCCCTCATTTGCAAACTACACATCCAACCGGCTATATCCGATGCTTGCATCGTGTCAAGAATCTCACGAAATTGTGCTACTTCCTGCTCGGAATAAGCATCGGATGCGTAGGTTTTAAAAACGTCCAATTCTTCGTCATCGTAATAAACAATTTCCGTGGATTGGGTATCCGGCAACGATTTTATTTCGCATATCGTTAATAATCCGCAACCGCCACAATTTCCAAGTACATTTCTCATCATTCAATTGTTTTTTGGCTCAATTTTCTATTATGCTAAATCCCGCTTTTTTTAATTCATCCCAGAACCCCGGATAAGATTTGGAAACCACTTGGGGGTCTTTTATCCTGATTTTGCCGGTTTTCAGACAGACCGGTGCAAAAGCCATCGCCATCCGATGGTCTTCATAAGTGAAAATAAGCGGCTCCGAATCCGGCTTGCAACGCTCCCCTACCCACTCCATTTCTGCATTACCTGCTTTTACGACATATCCTAACTTCTTTAGTTCGGTTTGCAAAGCCAAAATCCTGTCGGTCTCCTTTATCCGGAGACTTTGTAAACCGGTAAACCGGAAAGGAATATCCGATAAACAACAACTAACCGCCAATGTTTGCGCAATATCCGGCTCATTGGTAAAATCATATAACAAGGTATCACGGATTGTGGTCAATGTGGTAATGGCAGCACAATTCGACAGCACAATTTTTCCCGGATGAAATTCCGTCTTTATTCCGAAGTTTTCGTAAATCTCCGAAATTTTCGCATCTCCTTGTAAACTGTTATTTGCCAAACCGATTAGTTCAATCTTTGCTGTCCCGAAAAGTAAAACCATTTCATACCAATAGGATGCAGCAGACCAATCGTTTTCCACCCGAAAGGGCAAAGGCCGGTAATTTTGCGGCGCAATCCGGATATTTTCCCCATCCCAAAAAGTCTCAATCCCAAAAATTTGCATCAATCGAAGGGTCATTTTAATATACGGTTTGGAAACAATATTTCCGGTTAAACGGATACATAAACCCTGCTCCAAACAAGGTGCAATCATCATCAAAGCCGAAATATACTGTGAACTGACACTTCCATCCAACTGAATACTTCCTCCCTCTAAATTCTTTCCTTGAATGTGCAAGGGGGGAAATCCCTCTTTGTCGATATAGGCTATCTCGCCGCCTATCTCCCGCAAGGCTTCGACCAAAATCTTTACCGGACGATTTTTCATTCGTTCTGTTCCGGTAAGTGTCCAATTTCCGTTTAATTGAGAAAGATAAGCCGTCAAAAAACGCATAGAAGTGCCTGCCGCACCGATATCAAAATCCGAAACATTTGATGCAAGCGCTTTCTGCAAAACTTTCGTATCATCACTGTCGGAGAGATTTGCTAAAGGATATGGGCTTTTACTTAAAGCATTCAGGATTAAAACCCTGTTACTTATACTTTTAGAAGCCGGTAAACCAACCGTACCCTCAATATTCCGTGGAGGCTGAATTGTATAAATCATATCTTCCAATGCTAAATAAGCTACACATTAAAACACAAAGTTAAGCAATTATTGCACATAAAAAAATCTTGATTAATGAAGATTAGCTTCAATTTGATGGAGTATCATTTCCGGTGTAATCTGATAAAAACAAGCGTAATCACCTCCATAACAAGTCTTATTTCCATAAACCGAACAAGGTCTGCAAGGTAAATCTGTTTGTAGGGCGTTTTCCATACATTGATTAAAACCATAAAAACCGGCATAAGGATGGGTTGCTCCCCACACCGAAACAACAGGCGTATTCACCAAAGAAGCCAAGTGCATATTTGCCGAATCCATGCTGAGCATCACATCCAATTGATTCATTAACGCGAGTTCATCGGGAAAAGGCATGCGACCGGCAACGGATTCCAAGTGTGCATATTTTTTTGTCCAAGTCTCCAAAATTGCTTGATCTTCCTCTCCGCCGAACAAAAATATTTTGGTTCGGGGACGTTCACTTAAAAGACGTACCACTATTTCCATTTGTTCGAGAGGATATGTTTTGCCGGAATGTTTGGCAAAAGGCGCAATACCAATCCATGTTTCCTCCTTTTCTTTTTTTCCGGGAAATAAAGAGGTGAAAAACAACGAAGCATCGTATCCCAAGTCTTCAAAAACTTTTTGATAACGTTCAAGCGATGTTTTCAAAGGCAGTATTTTTTTGTGATTTTTTCGGGTTAGGGCAGCTTTTTCTTTCCTGCCTTTATCAATCAATGCAATTTTTGCGCCTCTCATGCGGAAATAAAAACCAATGACGCCCGACCGGATAACGCTGTGTAAGTCTGCAATATTTAATGCTGTTTCAGCGGACGCTCCGCACCCAAAATTTTTAATTGCATTTTTGATATCCCGGATACTTCTCCACAACCCCCATATCCCTTTGTGCTTCCCTTTTGTATGTACCGGGAAAATTGCCAGATTGTCCGGTTTGTTAACAAACAAGGGGTACAAAGGTTTTTTGGTAATCAACAGAAATTTGTCATCCGGGTTTTTAACCGCTACCGAATAGAGCACAGGAATAAGAATCGCTACGTCCCCCAGCGAAGATAAACGGATAACAAGCGTCGTCGTCGCCATATTTATTTTTTTCCGTAAAGTACAGGATTCAGATTCGGGTCATTATACATTTTCATCTGTTTGTATACTTTCATGTATTTTTTCCCCGATTCGATATCAGTTAAAAGTTGGTTTATCGCCAGTGACAAATCGCTTCGCTGTGCTAAGAGGATATTTAATTTATCCCGACAAGCGACTTTATGCGTTTCGTCCATATCTTCCCTTTCCGTTTCCAACTGCATGTGATAGATTTTCAAAGCCAAAATAGACAAACGGTCAATAGCCCAAGCAGGACTTTCCGTATTGATTGTTGCAACTTCGGAAGGAAGCGCATGCCGGTATTGCTCTAAAAAATAACTGTCAATCAGTTCTACCAAATCCGTTCTGTCCTGATTCGATTGATCAATCCTCCGCTTAATCTCAAGCGCTTTTACCGGTTCAATCAACGGATCTCTGATAATATCCTCCAAATGCCACTGTACCGTATCAATCCAATTTTTCAGATATAGATAATATTCAATGGATTTTTCGGGATAGGGATTACAAATTCCCGTATCAACATCATCCCATTGATGATAATCCTGAATGGAGCGGTCAAAAGCAGAAAGAGCGAGTGTAGTTAATAGCATATTATTTAATGAATATTTATATAATAAAATGCAAATATACGAACTTTTTTTAGTTTCATTATAAAAATGGATTTATAAGGCGGAATTATTTCCCAACACAGAATAAATAATGCCTAAAATTGATAATACAATAATTACCAAACCTACTATCTTATTGATTATCCATAATCCGCGAAGATTGATGATTTTTCTTAGCTTTCCCACACAGAAAGTGACGAGAAACCACCAAGCGAGCGCTCCGATTAAGATACACAATAAACCCAATAAAATGGAGAAAAGTTTTTCTTCCGGAGCAATAAAATTAAACCGGGCAAAAAGAGCAATATACAAAAATATGATAAAGGGATTCGACAAAGTCAGTAAAAAAGCGGTAATGGCGTCTTGGGGAAAAGAATTGGCTTTTTCGTTGGACTTTTGCAAGCGTTTGGAAGGATTGGATTGGAAAATGTAAAAACCGAATACCATCAATAAAATACTTCCGAAAATCTGTAAGATATATTGATGTCCGGTAATGAAATCAATGACAAATCCCATCCCCAAACAAGTAATTCCGGCATAAATAATATCGGAAAAAGCGGCGCCCACACCTGAAAAAAAACCATGCCATTGCCCTTTGTTCAATGTTCGCTGAACACAAAGCAAACCGATAGGCCCCATAGGCGCAGAAACAAGAATACCGATAAGTATCCCTTTGTAAATTATGTCGACTAAATCAAACACTTTGAAGTAAAAACTAAAAGTTAAAAACTAAAAACTAAAAACTAAAAACTAAGGATTAACCGGATTTTATCGTAGTCCTTAGTTTTTAACTTTCAGTTTTCAGTTTTTAGTTTACAACGCGTTTATTTCTTTCAATACATTATTAGTTGAACGAACGGCATTTGCACTCTTTTCGAACAATGCTTTTTCTTCATCATTCAATTTAAAATCAACGATTTTCTCAACGCCACGTCGGCCGATAACTGCCGGAACGCCAATGCAAATATCTTTTTGTCCGTACTCGCCTTCGAGATAAACACAACAAGGTATCACCCGTTTATAATCAGAAATAATCGCTTGCGCTACATAGGCTCCTGCAGCTCCGGGCGCATACCAGGCGGAAGTGCCGAGAAGGCCGGTCAAGGTGGCGCCGCCTACCATTGTATCTGCAACCACTTTGTCTAAACTTGCAGCGTCTAATAACGAGGAGACGGGAATACCATTGTAAGTAGCCAAACGTTTCAAGGGAATCATAGTGGTGTCGCCGTGACCGCCTATTACAATTCCTTCTACTTGATTCGAATTGGCATTCAAAGCCTGACTCAGGTAATATTTGAAACGGGAACTGTCCAAGGTTCCACCCATACCCAATATCCGATTCTTGGGAAGACCGGTCGCTTTCAAGGCCAAATAGGTCATCGTGTCCATCGGATTGGAGATGATGATAAAAACCGCCTCCGGAGAATATTTCAGACAGTTGCCGACAACGCTCTTCACGATATTGGCGTTTGTTCCTATCAATTCCTCACGGGTCATGCCCGGTTTACGGGGAATACCCGAAGTCACAATCACTACATCCGAACCGGCGGTCTTGGAATAATCGTTGGTTACACCGGTTACTCTTGTTTCAAAACCCAAGGTTTGAGCGGTTTGCATGATGTCAATCGCCTTACCTTCAGACACACCTTCTTTTACATCAAGCATTACAACTTCATCTGCAATTTTGTTGTATGCCAATACATTTGCGCAAGTAGCTCCAACGTTACCTGCACCTACAACTGTTATTTTTGCCATAAAAAATAAATAAATAATTATTATTAAATGAATAAATTTTATATTTGTCTGCTATCACAAAATAGCTTTTATCTTATTATCCAATAAACTTTTTTGGGCTGCGCCCACATGTTTATCAACTAATTCTCCCTTCTTGAAAAAGAGAATTGTCGGAATACTCCGGATATTGTATTCCAAGGGAGTATTCGGGTTGTCGTCTACATTCAACTTGCCTACGATGACTCTCCCTTCGTATTCCCCGGCAAGTTCGTCCACAATAGGACCTACCATCTTACACGGGCCGCACCATGATGCCCAAAAATCAACAACTACCGGTAATTCACCGGCAATCAGTTCGTTAAAACTTCCGTCTGTAATTTGTAATGCCATAATTATAAAGTTTAATAATCTATATTTAAATTTTTAATTTATTTTAAAGTTTATCTTATTCTCTTGCATAAAATTAATTATCTGTCTGTTCACTTCAAATCTTTGCGATTCCGTGTACAAAGATACGGATAAATGTTTTTCGATATCCTCTATCTGGAAATATAACGAACATCCGCCGGGATTATTTTTTATCCGGGAAGAAAATTCCATTATCATTTTCTCGTCTAATTCATGCAAAGGCAAGGAAATCGTGATTTTTCTTATCAGTGAATCTTTTACTTCCAACATTTGTTGAATCGAGCTGATTTTAAAATCCATAACGCCTTCCTTGTATTGCCGGGGCTGAAAACGTCCCCGTATCAACAGGTACATATTCGGGTAACCAAATCGGTTATAATCTGTAAAGTCCTTTCCGAACAAGGGAATTTCGGCGCTTCCGGTAAAATCTTCCAACTTCAGGACGCCATAAAGATTGCCTGTTCGGGTGTTGCCTTGCTTAAACCCGGTAACAATGCCGCCGATTATCAAGTCTTTATTGATACTTTGCGCCTTAGCCTCCTCGAAATCTTTCAGGTTCAGGTTGCAGATATAATTCAGCACCACATAATAGTCGTCCAAGGGGTGGGATGACAAATAAATCCCAACCAAATCTTTTTCCTTATTTAGCCGTTCGATATTGCTCCATAAGGCACAAACCGGCATTTCCGGTTTGGCTATTTCTACGGCATCGAAACCGCCGAAAAGTGAATTCATCGCCGAATTTTTGTCCGTTTGGTATTTATTTCCATAACGCATCAGGGTTTCGAGAAAAACTTCTCCTTTGGTCGTTTCTGCAAAAAACTGTTCACGTTTGATTTCCTGAAAATTATCGAAAGCGCCGGCATAACAAAGCGCTTCCATGTTTTTCTTATTGCATGCCGTCAGATTTACTCTTTCTACAAAATCGAAAATTCCTTTGAACGGACCATTTACGCGCTCTTTCACGATGGCCTCGACCGCAGAACCGCCGACTCCCTTGATGCCTCCCAGGCCGAAACGGATATCGCCATTTTTATTCACGGTAAAATTCATATCCGACTCGTTCACTTCCGGGCCTTTTACCACAATGCCCATGTTGCGACATTCATCCATGAACTTGGTAATTTCACCGATATCGTCTTTGTTGCGCGTCAGGTTGGCTGCCATGAACTCGGCCGGATAATGGGCTTTCAGATAAGCCGTATGGTAGGCAACCAAGGAATAACAGGTTGCATGCGATTTGTTGAATGCGTAGTTGGCAAATTCCGCCCAGTCCATCCAAATTTTCTCTAATTTTTCCGGAGGGCCAAAGCCGTTGCGGATGGCTCCTTCGATGAATTTTGCATGTAAAGCCTCCATTTTGTCTTTCATCTTCTTCCCCATGGCTTTGCGCAATTCATCGGACTGGCCGCGGGTAAACCCGGCCAAATCACGACTCAGCAACATGACCTGCTCTTGGTAAACCGTTATGCCGTAAGTCTCTTTGAGACGGGATTCCATTTCCGGAAAATCGTAGAGAATCTCTTTCCGGCCATGTTTTCTGTCGATAAAATCCGGAATATACGCCATTGGGCCGGGACGGTAAAGGGCGTTCATCGCAATCAAGTCCTCAAACTTGGTCGGTTTCAACTCCCGCAGGTATTTCTGCATTCCGGCCGATTCGAACTGGAAAGTTCCAACAGTTTGTCCTTTGCTGTAAAGTGCATACGTCTTCCCATCATCAATCGGTATTTCATCAAAATTGATATCAATTCCTTTGGATTTTTTGATGTTAGAAAGGGCTTCTTTAATGATGGAAAGGGTTTTAAGCCCCAGAAAGTCCATTTTTATCAAACCAACCGATTCGATGACAGAGCCATCATATTGGGTCACCAATAATTCTTCATCGCTGCCTTTTTCCTTGGCGGTACTGAGTGGAACATAATTGGTAAGATCGTCAGCTCCGATGATAACCCCACAGGCATGAACGCCTGTCTGTCTGACGGTTCCTTCCAGCATCTGGGCATATTTCAGGGTATCCGACAAATTCCGGTCGCCGGAATACCTTGCCTCATGCAATTCCGGAACATATTGCACACAATTTTCTATGTTGATTTTCAGTGCATTGCCATTTTTATCGTCCGGCAAACGGTCCGGAACCAGCTTGGTCAAACGGTCGGCCTCCGATAAAGGTAAGCCTTGTACACGCGCTACATCCTTGATAGATGATTTCGTAGCCATCGTTCCGTAAGTTACAATATGCGCCACCTTTTCTTTTCCATATTTATCCGTGACGTAACGGAGCACGTCGGCTCGCCCGTCGTCATCGAAATCAATATCAATATCGGGCATGGAAATACGGTCGGGATTCAGAAAACGCTCAAACAGCAAATCATATTTCAAGGGGTCGATATCTGTGATTCCCAAACAATAGGCCACCGCCGAACCGGCGGCAGATCCCCTACCCGGCCCCACCGAAACGCTCATCGCTCTGGCTGCCTGAATGAAATCCTGCACAATCAGAAAATAACCCGGAAATCCCATGGTTTTCATCGTCTGTAACTCGAACTCCAAACGTTCAAGCACTTCCGGCGGAACAGGGTCGCCATAACGGGATTTGGCTTTGACGAGGGTGAGTTCCCTCAGATAATCGGCTTCTAACTTGATACGCAAAACCTTTGCATAGCCGCCCAATTTATCGAAACGGCTGCTGTCTTCTTTGTTAAATTCTTCCCGAAGTTGTTCTTCCGTGTATTTCTCCCTATAATCCTCCGCTATCCCGAAAGATTCCGGAATCGGAAACAAGGGCATAATAGCTTCAGAATCAATATTATAAAATTCTACTTTGTCTGCTATCTCTATTGTAGAGGCCAATACATGCGGTAAATCCTGAAAAATAGCGGTCATTTCCGCCTGGGTTTTGAACCATTCCTGTTTGGTATAACGCATCCTGTCAGGGTCATTCAGGTCTTTTCCCGTACTGAGACAAATCAAACGGTCGTGAGCGTCACCGTGTTCTTCATCTACGAAATGCACATCATTGGAAGCTATGATCTTGGTGTTCGTCTTTTCGGCCAATTGCAATATCACGGCATTCACTTCCTTTTGCTTTTCATAGGTGGTGGTATCGCCTCCTTCTTTATCAGTCTTGTGCCGCTGTAATTCCAAATAAAAGTCATCACCGAACAGGTTTTTGAACCAATATATGGCCTCTTCGGCTGCCTGAATATTTCCATCGGCGATTTTTCGGGGTACTTCTCCGGCTAAGCAAGCCGAACAGACAATCAATCCTTCACTGTATTTTTCTAAAATTCGCTTGTCTATACGCGGACGGTAATAATAGCCGTCCACCCAAGAAATAGAAACCAATTTACAGAGATTCCGGTATCCTTTTTTATTTTTTGCCAACAATATCAGGTGCCAACCGTTTCCGTCTTCCTTGGTTGTTTTATCCGAAAGCAAGCGGCGTGCGCAATAAGCCTCCACTCCCAGAATCGGTTTGAGTTTTTCGTGCGGCTCTTTCCCCTTATTTTTTTTATTTACATAATCATAGAATTCTTTTGCGCCGAACATATTTCCATGGTCGGTAAGCGCCACAGCAGGCATCCCGTCGACAATCGCTTTATCAACCAAACCGGAAATAGCGGACATGCCATCCAGCAGGGAATAATGCGAATGTACATGTAAATGGACAAAAGATTCTTGCATAAATTTATTGTTTTAAGGACGCAAATATAGTTATTTTCGTTAAGAAAATTATATAAAAAGTATTTTTTCTGATTGAAAGCCTATAGTATTTAATAGTTTTTATACCTTTGCGGCGAATTTATTAATAACTCAAAAAATGGGAGTTTCATCCGACAGCCCATATCTGGTGTTTGACCGGAACAAATGGGCAGAACTTCGTAATCTGGAGCCGATGACGCTAACAGAAAGCGAAATACAAAATTTAAAGGGCATCAATGAGGAGCTCTCTATCGACGAAGTGCGGGATATTTATCTCCCTTTGTCCCGTTTGTTGAACTACTATGTAAATTCGACCAAGAGCCGCCAAGCCGTTATGATGAATTTTCTGAATGAAAAAATACAGAAAATTCCGTTCATTATTGGGATAGCAGGGAGCGTTTCGGTCGGAAAAAGTACTTCGGCACGTGTTTTACAAGCTTTACTCAGTCGTTGGAAGGATAATAATAAAGTCGCCCTCATCACTACCGACGGATTTCTGTATCCCAATGCTATCCTCGAAGAACGCGGAATTATGACGAAAAAAGGCTTTCCCGAATCGTACGATATTCACCGTTTACTCCAATTTGTCAGTGACATAAAATCGGGACAGACGAATGTCAAAGCGCCCAATTATTCCCACCTGCTGTACGATATTGTACCGGATGAACAAATCATTGTTCGTCCGCAACCCGACATACTCATCCTTGAAGGATTAAATGTGTTGCAAAGCCGAATAGATTATCCGCGAAACAAACTTTCGGCTTTTGTTTCCGATTTTCTTGATTTTTCTATTTATGTCGACGCCGAAGAGAACTTTTTAGAAGATTGGTTTATCACTCGTTTCATGAAATTCAGAGAAACAGCATTCAACGATCCCTGTTCTTATTTCTTCAGCATAACAAAATTTACCAATGCTGAAACCCGGAAAATAGCGAAAAATATCTGGCGGGAAATAAACAGAAAGAATCTCCATAAGAATATTCTTCCCACGCGCGAACGGGCAAACCTGATTTTACACAAGGGCGAAAATCATAAAGTGAATGCTGTGAAGTTAAGGAAATGATACAGCGTGGTGATATCCAGACGCCTCTTACGCTAATCGGTTTTAGCGGATTTTAAGGTCAATCCTTTTTCCAAAGCTAATTGCAACAAAAAGGCGTAGGCTGGGTCATATTCATTGGGTATTTCACCATCAAGAATAGCATCTTTGATAGCCACCTTCAGTTCTCCTACTTCTTTTCCGGGCGGCAAACCAAATATTTCCATGATTTCCAAACCATCGATAGGCGGTTGAAAATTACGGATACGGTCTTTTTCTTCAATCTCTTTCAGTTTACTCCGTACTAATCTGAAATTGCGAAGGAATTGCCGCACTTTTTCCGGATTTTTGGATGTAATATCCGCTTCACACAACAGCATTAAATCGTCGATATCATCACCGGCTTCAAACAATAAACGACGTATGGCAGAATCCGTTACTTCATTGTCGGCCAGAACAATAGGACGCATGTGAAGGGAAACCAATTTTTCGACGTATTTCAGTTTATCATTTAAGGGTAATTTCAGGCGTTGAAAAACAGCTTTCAACATTTTCATTCCGAAGAACTCATGACTGTGGAAAGTCCAGCCTGCTTTGGGTTCAAAACGTTTGCTTTTCGGTTTGCCGATATCATGAAAAAGCGCAGCCCAACGCAACCACAAATTATCGCTGGTTTTTGCCAAGTTATCTAAAACCTTGAGTGTATGGCTGAAATTATCTTTATGACCAATACCTTCTTTGGTTTCAATCCCTTTTAGCGCCAGCAATTCCGGAAGAATAATCGCCAATAAGCCGGTCTGTTCCAATAATTCAAAACCGATAGAAGGGCAGGGAGACAAGATAATTTTGTTTAATTCGTCGATAACGCGTTCTCCGGAAATAATCGTAATCCGCTCTTTATTCCTTTCGATGGCTTCAAAAGTTTCGGGATAGATAAAGAAACCCAACTGGGAGGCAAAGCGAATGGCGCGCATCATCCGCAAAGGGTCGTCACTGAATGTAATATCCGGGTCTAAAGGCGTTCGTATCAATAGGTTTTCAATATCTTCCAAACCGTTGAACATATCCGTCAATTCTCCGAACCCCTCTTTATTGAGGCGGATAGATAGCGCATTAATGGTGAAATCCCGGCGATTCAAATCATCTTCCAGACTGCCGTTTTCTACAACCGGTTTACGGGAATTCCGGTTGTAAGATTCTTTTCGAGCGCCTACAAATTCAATTTCCGTACCTTCGTATTTTACTTGTGCCGTTCCGAAATTCTTAAAAACAGACAATTGCGTTTTCTTCCCCAAATTTCCGGCAACCGCTTCGGCCAATTGAATCCCACTGCCGACACAGACAATGTCTATATCTTTCGAAGGTCTGCGTAAAAAAATATCCCGCACATAGCCGCCAATAAGATACGTTTCCATTTGAAGCCGGTCGGCTTCTTCCGTTATGACCTCAAATATTTTCCCTTTTAATTTATTTAATATTACCTGAGAATTCTGTTCCATGGCGGCAAACTTACATGAAAATTTTGAGATTTACAAGTATTTGTATTGTTTTCTTCTTTCATACGTAAATTCATTTTTGCTCATCGGCATTCCAAATTGTCGATTTGTAGGGGCACTGACATATGGCTTATCAGCAGATGTCTCACTGTCAAAAAAAGTTTTAGCCTTTTTTGCGCGTTTTTCTATCTGTCAGATTTTATTACTATATTTGTCCTCGTAATTTTAAACAGAATTGCTGATGAGATAAAATATACCGTGAGTTAATACTCACATTTTAAGACATGTATAATAGCGTTGCTACTATTCTTGAACCCCCATTTTCCACAAACCAGGTCGTTGTAGACCACTTCAAGAATAAGCTGGTTAATACTGTGTATCATTGTCGAACACAAGCGGCAGTTGATAGATAGTATTGTAAATAAAGCAATTGAATTGGAATTAGTAACTATTAAAAAACGATAAAACTTAATGGCGACTGAAATATCCGCTAATAACAAAAATGAAATCATTCTTTATCAACCCGATAAAGCTATTCAGCTGGAGGTATTGGTTGATAATGAAACAGTGTGGTTAACGCAAGCACAAATGACGGAATTGTTTGAAACAACAAAGCAAAATATCAGTCTGCATATTAAGAATATTATTAAGGAGGGCGAGTTGCAGCAAAATTCAACTGTCAAGGATTTCTTGACAGTTCAAAAAGAGGGCGGTCGCGAGGTGCAAAGAGTTGTTTCGTATTACAATCTCGATATGATTATTTCGGTTGGATACAGGGTTAAATCAAAAAGAGGCGTTGAGTTTCGTATTTGGGCAACCAAAACATTGCGCGATTTTGTACTGCGAGGTTACGCTATCAATCAGCGTTTTGAACATGTTGACAATAAATTGTTTCAGCACGAACAAAAATTATTGGAGCACCAAAAACAGATTGATTTTTTTGTTCGCACAAGTTTGCCGCCTGTTGAAGGAGTATTTTATGACGGACAAATTTTTGATGCTTACACATTCGTTTCAAATTTGGTAAAAACAGCAAAAAAAATTATCGTTTTGATTGATAGTTATGTAGATGAAACTGTTTTAACGCTTTTATCAAAACGAAATACAAAAGTTGATGCAGTAATTTACACAAAAACAATTTCAGAACAACTGAAACTTGATTTGACACGACACAATGCCCAATATCCAACGATTACGATTGAAGAAAAACAAAATATACATGACCGTTTTCTTTTGATAGACAACGATTTGTATCATATTGGCGCATCGCTGAAAGACTTGGGCAAAAAACTGTTTGCGTTTTCAAAGATGGAGATGTCTGCAAAGGAATTGTTGAGAAATATATAAACGAAAAATCAGGGACGGATAAAAATAATCTGTTGATTAAAAAAATAGTTGTACATTTGCACTGTTAGTTATAAACGAAAAATTTTAAAATGAACATCGTTGAAAAAAATATAAATACAATTTCCGAACTTTGTGAAAAACACAAAGTCCGGAAATTATATGCTTTTGGCTCAGTTCTTACCGATAGATTTACGGATAA
>JAITNQ010000088.1 GCA_031290435.1 Candidatus Symbiothrix sp.
GTACTTATGTCGGAGAGCCAAACCCTTATTATTGACTATAAATTCGGAGAACCGAATCACGCGCACGAAAAACAAATGCAGACCTACATCTCCCTTTTGCAGGAAATGCAATATCCGCAGGTGGAAGGCTATATCTGGTATGTGGAAGAGGCTGTGATAAAAAAACTGACTGCTTTCAACTGATTGAAAAAAAATGTTTTTTATAAACAACAATTATATGTCTATTTATCGTGTAAACCAATCTATCAAAGAATGCTTTTTTGTGCCTATTCTTTACAGGATTTTCAGCTGAATAAAGGAATAGCGATAAAATTGCAAGCATTTTTTATTTCTTTATCCAAATATTGCGAATCTTGCCGAATACGATTTTATGGTATTCTTTGGCTTCTTTGTGCGCATCCGTGACAAAAGTCTTACCTTCTTCGGTATAGAAATCGTTCGGTTGAACGGTAGTAACTTCCGTCAGTTCACACTCGACGATTAGCTTGGCTTCCTTATACGAGATACTGCCTATGGGCGTTTTTACGGCTGTCAGCGTATGTTTTTTCATTTTATCGCTGTCCCGGCCTGATGAACTGCCGAAAAGTATTACCTGATCTTTATACGGCTCGTCGAAATAGCTCATCGTATAAATTTTTTCCCGCTTTATGTATTCCAGCGTATAGCGGCTGGCGCGAAGGAAACACCAAGTTACCGGTTCGTTAAACATGATACCCCAGCCACCCCAACTGGCTGTCATGGAGTTGTAATCCGATTCGACGCCGGCCGTAATAACCGTAAAGTCTTGCCCCACTAATTTAAACACATTGTCCGGTAGTTCGGCGGGAACTGCGGAAACGAATAGTTCTTCGAACGTTTTGTCGGCTACGTTTTCCACTACCTGAGCAGCTACTTCGTTTGCCTTTTCTGTTTTCTCTTCTGCTTTTTGGCCTGAACTGTTGCATCCTGCTAACAATCCCATGGTGAATAATAAATAAAAGTGTATTTTCATGATCTATTTAAATTAAAATAATTAGACGTCAAAGTTAAAAAAAATACCCGAAAACTTGCATAAAAAAAATTACTTTTTTATGCGGTGTCCTTGTTAAATTGCCTGTATCAATCGTTTAACCGCTTCCACCGGATTTTTTTCTTCCTTCAATAAGCTGATAAATTTGCTGCCGATAATGGCTCCGGCTGCATTTTCGAATGCCGATGTCAGGGTTTCCTTGTTTGAGATACCAAAACCTATCATTCGCGGATTCCGCAACTGCATGGCATTGATTCTCCTGAAATAAGCCTGTTTGGCTTCGTCGAAACTTCTTTGAGCGCCGGTGGTTGCAGCCGAAGAAACCATGTAGATAAATCCGTCGGTGGATGCGTCTATCAGGCGGATGCGTTCATCCGAAGTTTCGGGGGTAATCAACATAATTACTTTCAGGTCGTAACGGTCGGCGAGCGGCTTGTACTCGACCAGATAATCATTGAACGGCAAGTCGGGAATAATCATTCCGGAAATGCCCGATGCTTTGCCATCGCGACAAAAATTTTCAAATCCGTATTGCATGACAGGATTCAGATAACCCATCATAACCAAAGGGATATGTACTTTTTCCCGGATTGATTTCAACTGTGAAAACAGCAGTTTCAGGTTCATGCCGTTCCGGAGAGCGGCCGTACTGCTTTCCTGTATAACAGGCCCGTCGGCCATGGGGTCGGAGAAAGGTATGCCGACTTCTATCATATCAATCCCCGCGTTTTGCAATTCGAGGATGATTTCGCTTGTGTCGTCCAGCGCCGGAAATCCGGCTGTGAAATAGATGGAAAGTATTTCTTTCCGTTTGTTGCTGAATAAATTGCTTATTTTGTTCATACGTGAAAAAATTATGAATTATGAATTATGAATTATGAACGCTTTGTTATTTTTGTTGTGGATATTGGGGTGTTGAATCCAATGTTGTTAAAAAAGTTTTAATTTTTTCAATATCTTTTGTTCCCGGCAAAATTTCGAATTTGCTGTTCAAATCGACAGCATACAGGCCGGGAAAATTCAGATTTCGGATAAATTCCGCATCTTCAAGTCCGATGCCTCCGCTCAGGAAGAAAGGTGTTTTTCCCGTGTATGCGGAAAGAATTTGCCAGTCGAATTTTTTCCCGGAACCGCCGTATTGCGGGGTTTTCGTGTCGAACAGGAAAAAGTCGCAGTACTTATTGTATAAAGTACAGTAAGTAAAATCTTCCGGTTCAGCTATTTGAAAGGTTTTTATCACAACAATTCCTTTTTCTTTCATCTTTTTGCAGTATTCCGGAGTTTCGTTTCCGTGCAACTGAACGGCTTGTAAATCATAACGTTCAACTTTATCCAAAACTTTCGTTTCGGAAGCATTAACAAAAACGCCGATTTTCCAAATATTCTCCGGTATGACACGCAAAGCGTCCGCATCCAAATCACCTGCGTAACGGGGTGACTTTTCGTAGAATATCAGCCCCATCATGTCGATGGGTAACTGACTTAGCTCTGCTATATTAGACGGATGTTTCATTCCGCATACTTTTATCTTTGACCTCTCCCCAGCTCCCTTCCCTTGTGGGGAGGGGTTAGGGGAGAGGCCCGTTATAAATTCTTTCAAAGTCTGACCGGGAGTATTCGTTTTCATAAAATTCTCTCCCATCAGGAAACCTTTAAAACCCTCTTTGCGCAAATCAATAACCGTTTCGGGTTTGGA
>JAITNQ010000091.1 GCA_031290435.1 Candidatus Symbiothrix sp.
TTTTCTGTCTTATTATACCAAGCACAATACAGATCACAGCAGTCCTTATCCCGGCGTTCCCGAATTATTGGAACAATTGCAGGAAAGAAATATTTTGTTATCCGTTGCATCCAACAAATATCAGGAAGGTACATCAAAGCTGGTAAAACATTATTTTCCCCAAATATCATTTGTTAAAGTCTTGGGACAACGAGAAGGTTTTGCGCCGAAACCCGACCCTGCAATCGTATATGATATTCTTTCTGCCGTTCCTGTCCTCAAGAACGAAGTTTTGTATGTGGGCGACTCCGGCATTGATATGCAAACGGCGCAGAACAGCGGCGTAATTTCCTGTGGTGTAACTTGGGGATTTCGTCCCCGCTCCGAATTGGAAATTTATCATCCTCATTATATGGTAAATAAAGCGGATATGATACTTGATATAATTGATAAATTGGCAAACTGATTCGAAAAAAGTCAGGGCAACAGCAAAGTTGATCGGTTTGTAAATCGCCTTTTCCAAACCAGAAACAAAACAAAAACAGCTGCGGAAACAATTCCTCCGATACTGTACGACAGGGTTTTCCCAAGTCCAAATCCTTCTTTTTCGGCTATCAATAAGAAAGTTGAACAAACCATGGTCATAAAAACAGCGGGAATAAGTGTGAGGAGGTAATTTTTCTTCTCTTTGACTAAAAAAACAGTAATTGCCCACAAGGTAAAAGTCGCCAGTGTTTGGTTTGCCCAAGCAAAATATCTCCAGATAATATCAAATCCTTCCTTATTACTAATGCTATACAAAAGTATTCCGAAAGCCGCAAGAAAAAGAGGAATGGCAATTATCAAACGTTTCACTATGGCTTTCTGGCTGAAATTCAAAAAATCGGCAACAATAAGGCGGGCCGAGCGAAAAGCCGTATCTCCCGAAGTTATGGGGGCAAAAACCACGCCCAACATAGCTAAAATAGCTCCGACGGGGCCTAACCAACTTTTGGTAATACTATCCACGATGATGGACGCTTTGGTTCCGCCTGCAAAAATCTCTTTACCGGCATCGGTATCAAAAAAGAAACAAGAAGCTGCAAATGCCCAGATTAACGCTATTATGCCCTCCAAAATCATGGCTCCGAAAAAAATGGGTCTTCCTTGTTTTTCATTGGTCATCGTACGCGCCATCAATGGCGATTGCGTAGCATGAAAACCTGAAATAGCGCCGCAAGCAATGGATATAAACATCATCGGGAAAATCGGATTACTACCTGCTTGTGGATGCTTGTTGCCCAAACCTTCCCAAATTTCCGGCAGCGGCGGATGATGATAAAGCAACAAGCCTAAAATACCTACCGCCATGAATATCAGACATGCGCCAAAAAAAGGATAGACACGACCGATGAGTTTGTCAATCGGCAATAAGGTGGCGATGATATAATAAACAAGAATAGCAACTATCCAAAATACCTCATTCAGAAAAGTGGGCGTAATACTTGCCAATAGTTCGGCCGGGCCTACCACAAAAACCACACCTACCAAAATCAGCAGAAAAACCATAAATACCCGCATTCCTTGCTTAACCTGATTGCCGAGGTATTTGCCGTGTATTTCAGGAAGACTTGCCCCATTCATTCGGAGCGACATCATACCCGACAAGTAATCGTGCACACCTCCGGCAAAAATCGAGCCGAAAACAATCCACAGAAAAGAAGCCGTTCCGAATTTCGCGCCCATAATCGCTCCAAAAATCGGACCCAAACCCGCGATATTCAGAAATTGTATCATAAATATTCGCCAAGGTTTCATCGGTACAAAGTCCACGCCGTCACGACGGGAAATTGCCGGCGTCGCCCGTTTAGGCTCTATTCCGAATATTTTTTCAATGAATTTTCCATAAAAAAAATATCCGCATAATAGTATTCCGATTGAGATTATGAATGTTATCATTTTGTTTGTTTTAAATAGATAATTTCAATTTTAACCTGTCCAATAAATTCATTTTCCCTTTTGAAATGACAAAATATGGCATCTGTTTTGATCCGAATTCTCGGAAAAAAAATTCAACTCCCGGAATCATAGAACCTTCAAAATCAAATGATGCGGAAACCTTAGAAACCTCACGTATCGCTTCCAACAAAGACAAAGCATGACCACCGGAATATCTCATTTCTATATCGTTGCCTCCGGCAATAGCATAAGCACAACTTTCCTGCCACACAACAAAATCCGCCGCATGCAAACGACCGGCAGCATCGTAAGCGCCCCATATATCGCCCTGATTTCGCAAACGGGACGCTTCAATCAATTTCTTCAACATTTCCGGATGATAAACTTTTTTATTTTGCCGACTATAGGCCTGGGCATTGATTTCCATAAACAAATCAACAGGGACAGCTTTCTTTACTTCCAACCGGTATTTGTCTTTTGCACAATGAAGACTCTCCTGAATACTTCGTCCCAAATTTTTTTCTATTGCTTGCATATTCCCGATATCCGGCAAAATATAAGTATAACGGGTAGTTTGCCCGTATCCTGCCCAATAAAACGGCAACCAGTCCGTAAACGCATAATGAAAATTCTGCAAAAAATAATCATGCTTGGGTAAATGTTCTATAAAATACTTGCAAATCTGCTGCTTCCTGAACAGATTTTTCGAGTATCGCGGATT
>JAITNQ010000132.1 GCA_031290435.1 Candidatus Symbiothrix sp.
AAAATTTGCATTATATATATAAATTTATTTATCTTTGTTGATTAATTTGATAATTTTAATCTAAATTTATATATATATGAAAATTTAGTTTATCTTTGCAGAAGAAAATTTAGATTTTAAAATGAATGGTTTTAAATCACCGTATAATTAATACAATAAAAAAATAGGTTATGAATATGTTTAATTTAAAGCAAAAATTTATGAGAAGATTGACTTTATTATTTACATGCTTCTTGATGAGCATGGGATTGGCAATCGCCCAGAACAAACAGGTATCCGGAACCATCTTAGATGATGTCGGAGAACCCGTAATCGGGGCTTCGGTAATTGCCAAAGGGACAAATGTGGGAACAACTTCTGATGTTGCCGGAAGATTTTCTTTCTCGGTACCGGTTTCTGTAAACACATTGATTGTGAAGTATATTGGTTATGTGGATGCAGAAGTCTCCGCAGGAACGGATGTACAAGTAACATTGAAAACGAATTCAAAAGTATTGGGTGAAGTGGTAATTACTGCATTAGGTATCCCAAAAGAGAAAAAAGCTTTGGGCTATGCTACCCAAGAAGTAAAATCCGACCTGCTTTCTCAAGCGGCAAGTACAAACATTGCCGGTGCATTGCAGGGGAAAATTTCGGGAGTTGACATCGTTCCTTCATCCGGAATGCCGGGAGCGTCTGCAAGAATAACCATTCGTGGAGCACGCTCATTTACAGGGGACAATACTCCTTTGTATATAGTGGATGGTCTTCCTATTTCGTCCACGTATGATATTTCTACCGGAAGTTCGGTAACGTATGGAGATTTCACTACCCGGTCGCTGGATATTGACCCAAATGATGTTGAAAGCATCAACATACTGAAAGGCCAAGCAGCATCGGCGTTATATGGTATGCGTGCGTCCAACGGCGTCGTCATCATTATAACCAAAAGCGGGAAAGGTATCAAAAACGGAAAAGCATCCGTAACTGTCAATTCCAATGTATCGTTTGATGCCGTATCTATTTTGCCTGATTTTCAAACCGAATTTGCTCAAGGTTCGGCAGGAAGATTTAATCCTACCGCTTCGACAAGTTGGGGACCCATTATTTCGGAACTTCCCAATGATCCTACTTATGGGGGGAACACAGATAATAACTACACCAAAGACGGTAAAAAAGAGGGGCAATATTGGGTAAGACAGAGATCGCTTGCCGGATTAGATCCTTGGGCAACACCTCAAGTGTATCATAATGCAAAAGATTTTTTCAGCACAGGCCTCACTTGGAGCAATTCCGTTAATGTAGCCAAATCATTCGATGGAGGAAACTTTTCTGTGTCTTTAGGAAGCGCCAACCAAGACGGTATTATTCCGACTACCGGTATGGATCGTTACAACGCCAAATTCTCTGCGGATTTGAATTTAGACAAACATTGGGATGTCGGATTTTCAGGCAATTTTGTATCCACTTCCGTTTCAAAAGCAACCGGAGCTAATGATGGTATCATAGCAACCATTTACGGCGCACCCCCCAGTTATGATTTTGCAGGGATACCTTCTTATGTAGAAGGAAATCCTTATTCTCAAAACACTTACAGAGGCACTACCGGTTTTGACGGCGCTTATTGGTTTATTGATAACAATAAATTTACCGAAAAAACACAACGCTTTTTCGGCAATACGTACACAAATTATGCGACTACTTTCGCAAATGAAAGTAAATTGAATATCAAGTATCAAATCGGTATTGATTCCTATTCTACCGATTACACCGATTTGTTCGGATATGGACATGCTAACGGACAAGGAGAAATCGATCGTTACATCATTACTAAAAATGAATTAAATTCACTGTTGACAGCTGCTTATAGTTTGAATGTCTCGGATGATTTGACACTCGACTTATTGTATGGAAATGAATTTATCAACTACCAAAGAAAGTATTTGGATGCTTTTGGCAATGGCTTCAATTTTTCGGGATGGAACCATTTGAATAATGTGATTAATTACAACGACAGTGAAACTACGCGGAATAAAAGGACATTGGGTAATTTTGGGAACTTATCCCTGACATATTTGAATATGCTGTATTTCAATGCAACCCTGAGAAATGACCTTGTATCTTCCATGCCACAGGGAAGTCGTTCATTCACATATCCTTCCGCATCCTTGAGCTGGCTTTTCACAGAATTGGACGCACTAAAGAACGATGTCCTCACTTTCGGCAAGTTACGGGTTTCGTATGCGCAAGTTGGTCAGGCAGGTGATTATACGGAAAGCTACTACTCCACTCCTGCTTATGGCGGCGGTTTCTCCAGCGGAACTCCTATTATGTATCCAATCAAAGGAATTACAGCATATACTTTATATGGACTGGTTTATGATCCGAATTTGAAACCACAAAATACACAATCGTATGAACTCGGCACGGATTTGACATTCTTAGACGGGCTGGTTTCGTTGAATTATACTTATTCTCGTCAAAATGTCAAAGATCAGATTTTCAGTGTTCCTTTAGCAGGATCTACAGGTACAAGTAGTTTGGTTACCAATGGTGGTTCCGTCCATACGGATGCGCACGAAATCACCTTGGGATTTGCTCCGATTGATAATAAAAATTTCAAGTGGAATTTTGCATTCAACTTTACCAAAGTGGATAATTATGTGGACGAATTGGCGGAGGGTGTTGAAAGTATTTTCTTGGGAGGCTTTGTAGAACCACAAATCAGGGCAAGTATCGGGTATAAGTTTCCGACCATCTACGGCACCTGTTATTTGAGAAATAAAGAAGGACAAATTGTCGTAGATGATGATGGACTTCCGACGGCAGGAGAAGAAACGGAATTAGGCACAGTAGAAGCTGACTTCCGCTTAGGCTTCAACACGAGTTTCGAAATTTACAAGTTGCGATTATCGGCTGTTTTAGACTGGAAACAAGGAGGTTATATGTATGCGGCCACTTCCGGATTGTTAGATTATTACGGTGTAACTCAAAAATCGGCCGACTTCCGGAAACAAGACGATTTCTTGTTTGAAGAAGATGCTGTAAAAATAACCGGAACAGATGCGGACGGAAATCCGATCTACGCACCGAATGATATTAAAATCAGTGGGGCGGATGCACAAACCTATTTCTCTGTATTGAATAACATTACCGAATCAATGATCAAGGAAAATTCCTTTATCAAATTGAGAGAAATTGCTTTGAGCTATCCGGTATGTAACACAAAAGGATTGAATGTTACCTTGAACGCTTTCGCACGAAATATTATTCTTTGGTCAACCATCAAAGGTTTTGACCCGGAAGCAAGCCAAGGGAATACCAATATGGCCGGTGGTTTTGAACGGTTTTCTCTACCGGGAGCAACCAGTTATGGCTTTGGACTTAATGTAAAATTTTAACAAATAAAAATATATGAAAACTATATTAGATATTAGTAAAAGAATAATAGGTGTATTTTGTTTGTCCGCATTTTTGTTTTCCTGCTCGGACGAAACGCTTAATGAAATAAACCAAGATAATGATCATCCTAAAAGCGTAGAGAGTAAATATATTATTGCCGAATTGATTACTTCGACCGCTTTTCACAACATCGGGGGTGATTTGAATACTTATCTTTCCGCCTACATTGAACATGAAGTCGGCATTGACAATCAATTGTATCGTGCAGAAATAAGATCGGGAGAACCTTCCTCTTCTTCTACGTTCAATAATGTTTGGGAAGGCCTTTATACCGAATTGAGAAATGCACGCATTGTAATTGATCAATGCAGCGAAGGCGGTCGAGACGAAGGCAATCTGGTTACAAGAGGAATAGCTGAAATATTAGCGGCCTACAATTCGGCGCTTATTACAGACATGTTCGGCGATGTTCCGTGGAGTGAAGCAGCCCTTGTCAATGCCGATGGAAGTCCGAAAAATATGACTCCAAAAATCGACACGCAGGAAGAAATCTATAAAGGAATAATAGCGTATTTAGATGCCGCTATTACCGATCTACAAGGTTCGGACATCAGTTCTGTCGGAAGTTTTGACTTTTTATATCGGGGAGATAAAGCCAAATGGCAGAAATTGGCTTACGGATTGAAAGCCCGTTATACCTTGCATTTGTTAGCAAAATCATCAAACAAAGATGCGGAATTAGATAAAATATTGGATTATGTATCTAAATCTTTCGCATCAATTAGCGATCATGCTGCTTTTAACATCTATGATGCAAGTAATTTTAATCCTTTATTTGATTTTCAATGGAGCCGTGACGGATTGGCAGCCAGTGAGAGTTTTTCGGAAAAGTTGATTGCAAGAAACGACCCCCGTTTGCGTCGTGTTTTCGTAGATGCCGATTGGGTGCAGATAGAAAGCCCCGACGGTGAAAACTATTTCATGGCTCCTAATGGTACTCCGGAACAACTCAGGTATTATTACAATACTTCTGTTTTTGTTTATTCCCAATTGGCTTCTACCATGTTTTTGAGTTATCACGAACTTTTATTCATCAAAGCGGAAGCGCTTGCACGCAAAGGAAGTGCGGAAGCAGGAACCGTATTGAAGAATGCCGTTATTGCAGCAATAGCAAATACAGAATTAAGCGTTGCTGCTGCTATGGAAGCGCCGGAGCCTAATCGTTACGGAGGTTTGGAAGAAACAACCGATCCTATTGATTCGGACGAAGCTGCCGACTATTTCGACAAGGAAGTAAAACCTTTGTTCAATGCCAATCCGTTGAGAGAAATCATGATACAAAAATATCTGGCTTTCTTCGGAGCATCCGGTGAATCAACAGAAGCCTATAACGATGTTCGTCGTTTGAAAGCTTTGGGCGAAAACTTCATTTCTTTGGCAAATCAAAATCAATTTCCGTTGCGTTGTGGATATGGTAATTCGGATACAACCACCAATCCTGAAGTGAAAGCCGCTTTTGGTGATGGAAAATATGTTTATACCGAAGCCGTTTGGTGGGCTGGAGGCACACGGTAAATTATTGGTTTCCACCAAAATGCGAGCAATCAAAAAACATGCTCGTATGTAAACATCATTTTTGAGGGGCTGACTTAAAGGGTCAGTCCCTCTTGTTTTTCAATTTATTGTACAATAAACAATTCAATTTTTTTCTATTTTTTATCAATATATTGAAAAATAATTCGTATTTTTGCATCAATATATTGAACAAAAAAAATGGAAAAACAAGTCATAAAAAGTCTTATTCTCGAAAAACAGCACGAAATTCCCGGTATCGAATTAATCGAAAGACCAATGGAATTAGAGCCTACCGCCAATTATGTATTGATTGGTCTGCGCCGCGCCGGAAAATCCTATTTATTGTATCAACACATACAACAGTTGATTAATACAGGGCAGGCTTCTATTGATAATATCCTGTATATCAATTTTGAAGATGAACGAATTTCGTCCATTCGAGCAAACGAACTGAACCTGCTTTTGGAATGTTACAAAGAAATGTATGATGCTAAACCCTTGCTATTCTTGGATGAAATTCAAATCGTGGAAGGTTGGGAAAAATTCGTTCGCCGTCTGGCCGATTCAAAATATAAGGTGTTTGTTACGGGCAGTAATGCAAAAATGCTTAGTAAAGAAATATATACCACATTGGGTGGTCGTTTCATTGCCAAAGAAGTATTTCCGTTTTCCTTCAAAGAATACCTTTCTTTTCATCAGGTAACTTTAGCGCGAAATTGGAAATATGATAAAACACGTACTCAAATCATTCGTCTGTTTCACGACTATTTTTATTATGGTGGTTTTGCCGAATCGTTTCCATTAAAAGATAAACGCAGTTGGCTGAATGCTCTTTACCAAAAGATTTTGCTGGGTGATATTATTTCCCGGAATGACATTCGGAATGACAATGCCATTCGAGTCCTCGTTAAAAAATTGGCTGAGAGTGTAATGCAACCTTCGTCTTTGGCGCGTATAAAAAATATAGTCGATTCGACCGGAGCAAGCGTTGCTCGCAATACATTAGTCGATTACCTTCAACTGTTGTCGGATGCTTATTTAGTATTTGGAATTTCTAATTTTTCAGATAAATTAAGTGAGAAAGAAACCCTAAAAAAACGCTATTTCTTTGATAATGGAATACTAAACAATTTTCTTTTCGACCCGGAAACAAAATTACTGGAAAATTTGGTCGCACTAAATCTCAGACAACGCTTTGGCGACGAAGTCTATTTCTATAGCCGGAACACCGAAGTTGATTTTTTCATTCCAAAAGAAAAAACAGCCATACAAGTATCCTACAGCATTGCAGATGATACTACCAAACAAAGAGAAGTAAAAGCTTTGCAGAAACTGTCGGAAATCTATGATTTAAAAAAACTTGAAATTATTACATGGGAGGATGAGTCGGTCATACAGGAAAAGGAAGCAAACATCCATGTAATCCCTATCTGGAAATGGCTTTTATTATAAAATACTAATGTTTCGCACTTCTCTTTATTTCATTGACAAAGAATTAATAACGAGAAGTGTTAAATTATTAACTCTATGTATATAAACAAAATACATTTTCCATTTCCATTAACCGGTCTCTTGGAGCTGATTTTCGAACATATTGGCTATCATTTGTTCAACAGCAGGATT
>JAITNQ010000169.1 GCA_031290435.1 Candidatus Symbiothrix sp.
TGCATGTGTTAAGCCTATCGCTAGCGTTCATCCTGAGCCAGGATCAAACTCTTCTTTGTCAGTTTGTTTTTTTTTAATTCCTTTTGTTCGGCTCCGCTCTTCTTGTTTCTCCCGAAGAATAGTTACTATTCCCCAAGTCTTGACAGGTTGTTTTATCTTTTTTACCCAAAATTTTGCCTGCTTCTATTCCCTTCCCCTCGTCTTCACTCAGGGGGTATACGCAGACTTTTTGGCTTGTACTACGTAATAATGGAAATCTTTCAAAGACCGTTTGCTTTGCGCGGTTTCCGTTGCCGGAACCCTCAAAAGCGGTGCAAAGGTAATACCTTTTTTTTATTCTCCAAATCTTTTTTTAGCTTTTTTCTGATAATTCTCGCAAACTCGCTGGTTTTCAGGAGAATATTTTTGCGGATTTTTTTTTTGACCGGCTGCTTGAATCAAAAAATCATCTATTGGGCTTAAAAAATACCAAAAGTATGGTATTGGTGATATGAATAAAAACTACTACCTTTGTTATTCATTAGCGTATTGTAAAATAGAAGTCAAACGCCTCTTTATAAAGCAAAAAAAAGCATGAAATATACAGAATCCGAAGAAATCGGGCTTTTGTTTCGTTTGAAAGATGGAGATCAACATGCCTTTAATTTGCTTTTTTGCGCCTATAAAGATAAACTATTCGGTTTTATGTTACACCTCACCGGTTCGGTTGAGGAGTCGGAAGATATCGTCCAAGATGTATTTTTGAAAATATGGCAAGAAAGAAAGGGTGCGGACAAAATAAAAAATCTGAATGCTTATATTTTCAAAATTGCTCAAAATCAAATGATTGATCATATTCGTAAATATTCAAAAGAGAAAATTCAGTCCCTAAATTCAGACATTCAGAAAGAAGATATTAACCCTAAACCGGACGAACTATTGCTTGAAAAAGAGAAACAAGAGATTATTCAGGAGGCCGTGAACCTATTGACGCCCCAACAGAAAAAAATATATAATTACCACAAAGAACAAGGAAAAACCCTGAAAGCAATTGCCAAAGAAATGAATCTTTCTCTCTCTACGGTACAAAACCATATTAATCAAGCAATCAAAAATATACAGAAGCATCTTGTCAAAAATTATGCCGATTTTTTTACCTTTTTGCTATTCTTTCTCTGTATTTTTGCAAAATAGTAAAAAATAATTAGGTGTTCTTGCTTTTTTGTACGTCTTATAGAAAAACATAAACTAATTTCTGTATGAAACAAATAGTAGAAAGCCGCTTACAGCATCTGCTGAATAAGCATTTACAGCACACTTGTTCGCCTGAAGAGGAAACGGAACTTGCGCTGTTGATCTCAAAATCAAATGATAAACGTTTGAAGAAATCTTTATTTTCGGAATGGGAAACATATAAATCCCAAGATGTATTATTGGCGGATAAAGCCAATGAAATTACAACCCATATTCTATCCGACACGGGAAAAATACCCGTTTCACGGAAAATAGTTCAATTGGGTTCCAACTGGATTTGGAAATATTCGGCTGCAGCAGCCGTTATTTTAATTGTACTATTTGCGGTATTCAAATCGGATCTATCAAGAATTAGTCAAACAACAGCGAATCGTGTTGCTGAATCCGTCATTCCTACTTCGGAGAAGGAGGTAGATTATACACGAAATATTATGCTTTCGGATGGGAGTACCGTAATTCTGCACAAGGGGAGTACACTGACTTGCGCCAATACTTTTTTGCAAACTTCACGTGATGTATATCTCACAGGAGAAGCCTATTTTGATATCACACACGATCCTGAAAAGCCTTTTATCATTCATAGCGGGGAAATCAATACCGTTGTATTGGGTACGGCTTTTTCCATCAAGGCATGGCCGGATCAAAAACACGTTGTAGTTGCCGTTACCCGAGGAAAAGTAAAGGTAGAAAACGGAGCCGAAGTATTGGCGGTTCTTGTTGCCAACCAACAGTTGGATTATGACACTCAGAAGTCCCAAATTCATACAACACAGATAGATACCAATCCAAGTATCAATGAATGGATTCGAGAAGATATGCAGTTTGAGCCGGTTCCGTTGAGCCAAATTGTGTCTGTTTTGGGTAAAAGATATGGGGCGGATATTCATATCAAGGATACTTCTTTGAGTGAAAAAATCATCGTGTCTTCCTTTAGTGGGATGGAAAGTCTTTATAATGTGTTGGATATGCTCTGCGTAATTATGCCTGAAATGCGTTATGAAGTCGAAGAAAATAAAAACATAATACTCTATAAAATAGATAAATAGCCAATGAAAATACATCTGCTTTTCTTATTCCTACAGTTATCCATTGCACCTCTCCTTTTCGGACAATCCATTGCCGACCCCATAAACATTGAGTTGCAGAATCAAACATTATCTGATGCTTTGAATACAATTGCCAAAAAATCGGGTTTCGGCATCAGCTATACAATGGATCAAGTTGAAAAATATGACCACATTAGCATTGAGCCGCGAGATCGGACGGTTAATGAAATATTAGATTTGATTTTAGTCAATACAAATTTGACTTATATCATTCAGAACCGGAATATATTGATTGTGAATAGAGATCAAAAAATTGATACGCCAAAAGTTGTTCCAGTTCAGGGAACTGTAAGGGATACAGACAATGAGCCAGTGGCCGGAGTTTCCGTCTATACCAAAAGCAAATCGAACGGGACAAGCACCGATAAGGACGGAAATTATACATTGGATGTGACTAATGGTTCGGTACTGGTATTCTCTATCATCGGTTATAAGACGGTAGAGGCGCTTATTGATGGTCAAATCCGCCAAGATGTGGTACTACAAAACAGCCTCTTTGAGTTGGATGAAGTAATCATAAGTACAGGATATCAAGAACTGAAAAAAGAGAAGATGACCGGCGCAACAGTTAGCGTTTCTGCAATAGAACTGAACGCTCGTTACACACCAAATGTTCTTGATAACCTCGAAGGGCATATCGCCGGACTTGTCAATTACGGAGGCAAAACCATGGTTCGCGGAACAAGCAGTTTGCATGCCTCCACTTCGCCTCTTACGGTTGTAGACGGGCTTCCTTTTGAAGGAGGAATAGCCTCCTTAAATCCTTATGATATAGAAAATATTACTGTGCTGAAAGATGCTGCGGCGACTGCCATATATGGCGCGCGTGCATCAAATGGCGTACTCGTGATTACGACCAAACAGGCAAAGGAAAAGGGAAAAACAACGGTAGATATTTCCGGGAATATTACAGTTTATCAAAAACCCGATTACAGTAAACGAAACATTTTAACGCCTGCACAACAAGTAGATGTGGAAAGTAGCTATTACGACTATTATTTTAATGGCGGCGTTATTGCCAATCCGATTTCATCCGTTGCCGATTTCATCACGAAAGGAAATGCCATCTCCCCTGTACAGTATGCGTATTACCAGTTGGCACAAGGACTTATTTCCCAAACTGAACTCGACAGCCAACTCAACGCATTCCGAAAAAATGATTTTGCACGGCAGTTCAAGGACAATGCACTAAGAAACAGTATATTGCAACAATATAATATTTCCATACGCAATAAAGGGGAAAAACTCCAGTCCAGTTTGGTTTTGAACTTCAAAACCGATAATGAAGGTATCATCAGTGACCATAGCAATCAATTTAATTTTTTCTATAAAGGTTCGTATGATGTAAGCAAATGGCTGTCTATCAACTATGGAATCAATTCGATATTGACTAAATCCACATCCAGTAACAGCAATTTTGCCACATCGCCCTTTAATGTATCTCCTTATATGCGGCTTTTAGATGAGAATGGGAACCGAGTTTACTATACTACTTCCGTCTATAACCCTTATAATACGCTCACGGAAACAACACCCGAATTGCAAAATATGTTAGTCAATCATCTTGATGAGTTGGAGTTAGACAAAATCAACGCGTCTTCTCAAAGTTCGCGCTATTATGTCAACATGAACATCAAGATAATAGAGGGGCTTGACTTCAATCCGCAATTTCAATATGAAAGCGGACGCTCGAATACTTTAGCTTATTCCGAAGCGGAAAGTTTTATAATGAGGTATATTAAAAATATTTACACTTCCCGTACAGGTACGAATCCCGATTACACGTACTCCTATCTGCTCCCTGCCAACGGCGGTAAGTTAGCAACAACTAACTCGGAAAATGATAGCTGGACGGCACGCGGACAATTTAATTATAGCCGCATATTCGGCAAGCATGCTATTGATTTGATTGCAGGTACGGAATTTCGTCAGACACATACCAAAGGAACACGCGGATTATTACTGGGATACGACGATCAACTGCAATCGCACGCGACTACTTCCGTAAATTACACGGCTCTTAGCGCGGTAACTTCTACGACTTTTTTTAAGCCATCATTCAATCCTTCAGGTATATACAGCAGCTACCTCAGCGATCCGATCGGTGTTATTACAGAAACCACTCATCGGTTTAATTCAGGCTATGCCAATGCTACTTATACGTATGACCGGAGGTACAATGTTTTTGCCTCTTACCGCAAAGATTATGCCGATGTATTCGGACTTGACAAAAAATTCAGAGGCAAACCACTTTGGTCGACAGGATTGGGTTGGAATGTTCATCATGAAAATTTTTTATACGATATACAATGGATCAACTTCCTCAAATTCAGAGCTACTTACGGTGTTACAGGCAATATGTATATGGGAGCAACAAGCTACCTTACCGCCAACTCAAGCCTCACCAACGCGGCAACCAAGCTCCCTGTATCGGTGGTGGAAAGTCCTGCTAATCCGGAATTACGATGGGAAAAGAGTACGACTGTCAATTTAGGTATTGATTTTGCTTTATTTAACAACCGACTCAACGGTTCTTTCGACTGGTATCGCAAGAGGGGCGAAGACATCTTCTCTACCACAAGAATTGACCCATCGGAAGGATTCACCAGCCAAATATTGAACAACGGGAATATCCTGAACAACGGGATAGAAACCAGCCTGAAATATGGATGGTTCAGAAGTCGAAAAGATGGCGTAAATTGGTCTACATCGGTTATTGTCAGCTACAATAAAAACAAAATAACCTATGTCGACAATGTAACGACAACCCCATTGGCATTGGCACAAGGCGGCCTCAAAGTCAATTATCCGGTCAATTCCTTGTTTTCGTTCCAATACAAAGGACTTGACGAAAAAGGGCAACCACAATGGCTTAAAGGTGACGGATCATTAACGACCATCGCACTTGACGGCACGGATTTAGATGCCGTTGTTTATTCGGGAGGAAGTGATCCTGATGTCAATATCGGGATGATTAACGACATTCGTTATAAGGGATTCAGTTTGAATATGCTATTGGTTTATTACGGCGGACATTATCTGAGAGCGCAACAACCTTCCGCCATCCAATCCCCGCCATACGGAACAATACCTTCGTATGTACTTGACAGTTGGACTCCCGAACATACCAATACAATTATTCCCGGATTCGGACAATATACGCCTGCGGGAGCGGTCCCTGGCAGCTATCTCCAATACTCCGATGCATTCGTGCACTCCGGCACATTCCTGAAAATAAGAGATATCGTGTTGGGATATGATTTACCCCAAAATCTCACAAAAAAGACAAGTCTGAGCCACGTAAATGTAAATCTTCAGGTCAATAGACTAAATGCTTTGTGGGTAAAAAACAAAATCAACATTGACCCGGAAACAGGCGACGTTCCGGAACAAACTTTTTTTGTGTTTGGCATTAACTTCAATTTATAATCAATATGAACAGAAAAATAACAATATACGGCATTCTACTGGCGCTGACAATATTTTTAAGCGCTTGCAGCGAGTTTACAGAGATAGAACCCAAAGGAAGAAACATCCTTAATCGCGTATCTGATCTTGATTTATTGCTGAACTTCGATTACAGCATGAACGGTAGTGTTTCTATTTATTCCCCATCGGTCAAAACAACCGCCGAAGGCGCATTTTGGTTCAATGATGTAAATATTTTAGTGAATGATATTTACCCGAGGGCTGTGAATGTACTGACTTTGATAAGCGCTCCGACAAAAAGTTTGGAAGCCATTTTGGTAACCTCCGATGAATCGGCAGACAGGGCTACGCTTACGACTTCCGATATTAAATATGAGAAATACTATTTTATCATCGCTAACGTGGCGAATATCGTCATCGCAAATGCCGATGAAGCCATAGGCGATCGGGAAAAAGCCAAGCAACTGAAAGCAGAAGCTTACATTCTTCGTGCTTATTTCCATTATTTGTTGGTCAATTTTTATGCAAGGGCATACGATCCGGCTACAGCGGCCACCGATCCGGGAGTGCCTTATGTAAAGGAAGATAACCGAATCGGCGAACCCAATAAGAAAAGCACGGTGGCCGAAGTCTATGCAAATATTCTCTCCGATATCAATGCAGCATTTGAATTAAAAAGCTTACCTCAAACACCCGTCAATACCATGCGTGTGGGGGAAGCCTTTGCCTACGCCGTTAAGGCAAAGGCGCTTTTGGCTATGCACAATTATCCCGAAGCGTTAGCGGCTGCCAATGCAAGCCTCGCCCTAAATGACGCCATTTGGGATCATCGGGAATTTTCGCCCATCGGCACACAACCGATTGCTCGTCCTGCGCTCACTTGTCCCGAAGACCTTTTTTACGCAACGTACAATGGACCTCCCGTTCTCCAGGGCGCATCACTGGAAATATTGAATGATTATTATGAACCGGGAAATATTTTCAATGCGTATGCGCCTTATCATCCGGCAGGTAGTACGATTATCGGAATTGCAGGCGTAAAACTATTAATGACGGCAACCTATAACATCAACAACGGAGGGCTGAGTACGATTGATATGTACCTGACCAAGGCGGAATGTCTGGCTCGGACAAACCAAATAAACGAAGCCATGAATATAATCAATTACATCCGTGAACGAAGAGTTATTCCGACGGATTACAGCGACTTATCCGCAACAACGGAAGCCGAAGCAATGGTACATCTTAAAAAATTATCAAGGATAGAATGTCTTTTTACTTGTAAGAATTACCTGAACATCAAAAGATGGAATACAGAAACAGCTTATAAAGAAACGATTCGCCGAACAATAAACGGTATTACCTACGAGTTGAAAGCCGATTCGCCTCTGTGGATATTTCCATTTCCACAGAATGCGACTAATTACAATCCTAATCTGACACAAAATTATTAAAACATACCTAAATTTTTTACAACAATGAACAGAATTTTATTTATAGTCATGGCGTTATCTGTGACATTTACATCCGGTGCACAAGAAAATTCTTTTGAATTATCGGGTACGGTTAAAGGGAAAAGTACGGGTTATATCTACCTTACGTTGACCGATTTTTACAGCGAACGAATTTCAGATTCCACTCAAATCCTGAACGAACAATTTGTATTTACGGGTAATATCAGCCATCCGGTAATGGCATTCCTTTCCGCGGATCAATTTGCGCTTTCTTCAGAAGGAAATTCCAATGTCATATCGTTTTTCCTTGATCCGGGAAAAACAGAGGCGAAACTTGTCTATAACGATTTCAAAAATATCGTCCTCTCAGACTCAAAAACCAATCAGGAATCAAAGGATTTGGAAAAGTTGAAAGAAGCAGAGAAAATATCCTCTGCTAATTTGGCGGATTTTAAAGCGCTTTCGGCAAAAATAGACGCTGATTTTATAAGCAAACATCCGGATTCTTTTCTTTCGGCGTATCTTTTACGGGGACGCATTTTCAACAGGGAGCAAACAGAAACGCTTTTCAATCAACTCACAGACGCGGTAAAGCAAAGCGGATTCGGACGGGTAGTGCAAAGAAGTATTGATGAATCCAAAATAGGAATTCCGGGGACTAAGGCGCTTGATTTTTCGGCAGTGGATATTAACGGCGACACGCTCAGCCTTTCCGGCTATAAAGGCCAGTATGTTTTGATTGATTTTTGGGCAAGCTGGTGTAAACCGTGTCGGGCAAGTCATCCACACCTGTTGGAACTATACGCGAAATATAAGAACAGGGGATTTGAAATTATTGCCATATCGGATGACGACCGAAATCCGGATGCGTGGCGAAAAGCGGTAGCCAATGATAAGGTAGACGTTTGGAGACACATACTCCGGGGTTTGGACATGAAGCGTTTGTTGAAAGGGGATGCCAATTATTCCGATTATCCCAATGAAATAAGTGCGAGTAAATACGGTATCACCAGTTTACCCACTAAGGTGCTGGTAGACCCTTCCGGCACAATTATCGGAAGATATAGCGGGAATACCGAAGCATTGTTTGAACAAAAACTGAAGGAGGTATTCGGGGATTGAATATTGTTCACATCAAAGGAGCAAACAAACGCATCACCGAATCGAAGAATTTTTTCCATTTGGAACGTTTCAACCAATCTTCAAGGCGAATTTCCCGACATTCATCCATGTCATGGAAGAATAATTCCTTATTTCGCCGGGCAATATGCGGATCATAGATGTAACAATTAATTTCGAAATTGGTTTCGAAACTTCTGAAATCCAAGTTGGCAGAACCGATAACCGATATCATATCATCTGCGACCAAGGTTTTGGCATGCATAAACTTATCTTCAATCTCATAAATTTTCATCCCGGCTTCCAGTAAATCCTGAAAATAAGAATGTGCGGCCGGATCAACATAAGCCGAATCCGATTTTCGCGAGACCATCAGACGGACATCTACCCCACTCAAAGCAGCCATTTGTAAGGCCTGAAACAAAGATTCGGTCGGTAAAAAATAGGGCGTTTGTAGATAAATATATTTTTTTGCACCGATTATTATGTTTACAGTCGCCTGTAAAAGATTATGATATATACTATAAGGGCCTCCAGTCGCAATCTGCATCAGATTTTGGGTATACTCTTTTGTTTCCGGAAAATATTTTTTGTCGTCAAGGAAAGCTTCTCCCGAACTATACCAGTCAATCAGGAAACTGGCTTGCAAACCAAGGGCTCCCTGACCCTGAATCCGCAGATGTGTATCCCGCCAATTCGGATTGATAAAATAATTATTGGATATATTCATTCCGCCCATATACGCTGTAATGCCATCAATCACCACCACTTTTCGGTGATTCCTGTAATTCAGTCTATCAGCGAACTTCAGAAAATGCGCTTTCAGCATGGAGGTAATCCGGACACCGCTCTTTTTCATTTCATTGTAAAACTTTCTCGGTACCGCCCAATTGGCCACATTGTCGTAAATAAACCGCACTTCCACACCTTGCGCCGCTTTTTTCATCAGCATTTCCCGGACAATCTTCCCCATTTGGTCGTTTTTGAAAATAAAAAACTCAATATGAATATGGTGTTTCGCCTTTTCCATATCGCTTAACAAGGCTTCGAACATCCGACTGCCATCTGTGATTATTTCAACTTTACTACCCTGTATAACAGGAGATAAATTGCTGTTTTTAAGTAAATTAATTAAATTAGCATATTCCGGCAACATTTTCACATTTCGATTGTAGGTAAGGTGTTTGAAACTTAATCCTTTAATCTGCTCGTACTTTTGCTCGGATATATGCCGCATGTGACGGGTATCTTGCCCGAAAACATAATAAATTATCAATCCGGCAACAGGGACAAAAATCAATACCAATAACCAAGCAATGGTTTTAATCGGACTCCTGTTTTCGGAGATAACCACGATAACCGTTCCTGCTATCAATAATACGTATATCAGATATACGATAAAATTTACTGATGAAAAAAAATCAAAAATATCCAACATATACGAGTCGCCTAACTATATTATTTTTCGGAGACAAATTTACTAATTTTTATCCAAAATGCAATAACATGCCGTTATTTTTATTAACAATTGTTAATTCGTCCATTTCTCAATAATTTTTTATCGTTTTTCGATAAAAAATTTGTTTTATTCAAAAAAATGTTTTTATCTTTGCATATCGAAAAACGATAAATTAATATTGAATAACGAAATTAATATTTTTAATGTATGAATACACGATTAAAAATTATTTGCATTCTGTTTGGCGTATCATATTTGTTTCTTATCGGACAGGTTATTTATAATGAAGTCATTCCGGGTTTTTTAGCCGGATTTAAAGATGGTTTTGAATCGGTAGCCAAACAGCATACGGATGGCGAAACGAATGAATCTTCGCCGGAACTCTATTTTTTTTATGTCAAACCCATATCCGGAAGGTATACATTTCCTACTCCCTTGACAAATCTGAAAACAGGTGGACTGATCAATGCCGAAGCAAGTACGTTTACAATATTATCAAATATTCCGGTAAAATTACCTAACTGGATTGCTATCGCAAAAATAATATGTAAATTATCTGCTTTTGTGATGACATTTTTTCTGGTTTATATCCCGATTCTTGTATACAAACTAACTCATTCTATTATCCGAAATGTACTTTTCGATGAAACCAATGTCAAACGAATACGCCGGATAGGGTATTCCATTTTAATATTGTTTGGTTTGTCGGTTTTCTCTTTATTGATCCTGACAGCAGAGGCCAAAAACGTGTTCAGTTTGGAAAACTATAAAATTGTGCATTCTTTAGATGAAAATTATTATCTCTTGCTGATAGGTCTGATAACCTTGTTGTTTGCGGAAATTTTGAAAATATCGCATAAAATGAAGGTGGAACAAGATTTAACAATATAAAAATCGAAATATGTCAATTATAGTAAATTTAGATGTAATGATGGCAAAGCGGAAAATTTCTTTAAATGAACTTTCGGAAAAAGTAGATATTACTCCCGCCAATCTTTCCATCCTGAAAACAGGGAAAGCAAAGGCAATCCGATTCAGTACGCTCGAAGTACTGTGCAGGGAACTGGATTGTCAGCCGGGTGATATTTTGGAATGGAGAAGGGAGAATTAGAATTAAAAATTAAGAATTAAAAATTAAAAATTATTATAAACAATAAAATTTTAAAAAATGAAAAGTTTCTTTAAAATGATGTTTGCTTCTATGTTAGGAGTTATCATCGCCAGCGTAATTTTATCTTTTCTATCCTTTATTATTTTTATAGGGGTAGCGGCTTCTTTCGGGAGCCAGAAAACGTATGCCTTGCAAAAAGGCAGTGTTCTGAAAGTGAATCTTAATAGCGTAATCAATGAACGGGAAAGCGCTAATCCTTTTGATTTATTATTGAATGGCTCATCCATTGAGACTTATGGATTGAACGACATTCTTTCCGCTATTAAAAAGGCAAAGGAGAATGATAAAATCAACGGCATTTATCTTACTGCCGGACAAACGAATTCCGGTTATGCCAGTATGGAACCGATTCGCAAAGCGCTGTTGGACTTCAAAGAAAGCGGAAAGTTCATTATCGCTTACGGCGAAAATTTCAATCACTATTCGTATTATGTGGCTTCGGTGGCAGACGAAATTTTCATGAATCCCCAGGGAACATTTGATTTTCGCGGCTTGGCTTATACTATTCAATTTAACCGTGGCATTTTAGAGAAATGGGGAATTGAATTGCAGGTCTACAAAGTGGGAACCTACAAATCGGCTGTCGAACCGTATATTCAGGATAAAATGAGCGACGCCAACCGGGAACAGGTAACCTCTTTTTTATCGGATATTTGGAATAATTTATTGACCGGCATTTCCGAAAACCGGAGTATTTCCATCGAACAGTTGAATAAATATGCCGATGAGTTTCTGATGCTTGCAACGCCTCAATCCATTGTGGATTACAAATTAATTGACGGTTTAAAATACGGAGATGAAGTGGAAGCTTACCTGAAAGAAAAGATGGAACTTAAAGCAGATGCCAAGCTGAAAATCGCCGGAGTGAAAGACCTGAAAACCGTTCCGGACGGAAACAAGAAAATAAGCAAAAACAAGATTGCCGTTTTGTATGCCGAAGGAGAAATTATTGCAGATGAAAACGCCTCTTTGTATTCCGATACGTATATTACCGCGAAAGAATTTGTGAAAGAATTGAATAAACTGAAAGACGATAAAAGCGTAAAAGCAGTGGTTTTTCGGGTAAATTCTCCGGGCGGGAGCGCCTACGCTTCCGAACAAATCTGGCACGCGGTGAAAGAGTTAAAAGCAGTGAAGCCGGTCGTTGTTTCGATGGGCGATTATGCAGCTTCCGGCGGATACTATATTTCCTGCGGCGCAAACAAAATCATTGCCGAACCCAGCACATTGACAGGTTCTATCGGTATCTTCGGTCTGATTCCCAATGGAGCGCAATTAGCGAAGAAAATGGGTGCAAGCTACGATGGCGTTTCGACCAACAAACATGCCAACTTTTCCGACGAAGTTTTATCTATTCCTCTTCTGGGTATCGGCTTGTTGCCGGCGCGTCCGCTGAATGACGAAGAAGGAGGTATGGTTCAGGTTTCCGTGGAAAGAGGTTATGATTTGTTCCTCAGCCGTTGTTCGGAAGGGCGTTCCAAGACGAAAGAAGAAATAGACTCCATTGGTCAAGGACGTGTGTGGACGGGAAATCAAGCATTGAAATTGGGATTAGTGGATGAAATCGGAGGCATTGATGCCGCGATAAAAGCAGCTGTCGAATTGGCCGAAGTTACCGACTATTCCATTGGTGAATATCCTGCGCAAAAAGATTTCTTTATGAGTTTATTTGAAGAATCTTCCGAAAGCATAAGCGAAAGAATGACCATGGGAATCATGGGCAAAGAAGTTTTCGGACAAAAAAGAATGCTGAGAGCCTGGCAAAATTATGATTACAGACAAGCTATCATGCCGGAATTTGTTAATCAATGAACAATGAATAATGAACAATGAACAATGAACAATTTGTTACGAAAAGAATTGCGACAACACCAATGGAAAGCGTTCCGGAGAAATCCGATGTTTGAACGGAACCTGGGGGTAAGGATATTTATGTTTGTCATGTTCGGATACTTGGCTTTGGAATTCTTGGCACTTGGCTTTGTGCTTGACAAGTTGTTGTTGAAAATCGGAACTTACGAACGGGCTGTCGATATTTTCAATGCATTGTTGCCCTACATTCTTGCGGCGGATTTCACCATCAAGTTCTTTTTCAAACAGAATCAGTCCATGCAGATTGCGCCTTACCTCAGCCTGCCTGTCAAGCGTAACCGTTTGTTCCATTTTCTGTTAAAGAAAGAGTTCAGCAGTTTCTGGAATTTGTATTTCCTGTTTTTGGTTGTTCCTTTCGCTTTCAAAGCCATCACGCCGTTTTTTGGATTCGGATCGGCCGTTTTGTATATTCTCTTTTTCTATCTGTTGTGTATAATCAACAGTCTGGTCGTGAATTTACTTAACAATTTTGTTAAACTCAGCATCTGGTTTTACGCTTTGGCCGCCGTCATCGTTATTTTTCCGTTTGCCATGGCATTGTCACTACATATCGACACGGGAGATTATACGCAGCGTTTCAGCGAATGGATTCTGAACTACAATCCCTTGGCCTGGCTTGCTGTAATCTGCACATTCGCCGGCCTCTGGTTTTTCAACCGGATAAGGATGCGCAAGGCTGTCTACGATGAACTGCAAGGCGATAAAAACAACAAGGTTTCTTCCTTTTCAAGCATCTCGTTTTTAGACCGTTTCGGCGTAATAGGCGATTTTATCAACTTGGAAGTCAGGATGATTATGCGTTCTCCACGCTTAAAACAACAAGTATTGTACTTCTGTCCCCTGATAGTCGGATTGTTCCTCTATATGATATACAATCCGAATATTACATTTCAAACAAGCGGACAATTTGTATACTTTCTGTATGGCGTTATCAGTATCGGTTTTATCGGACTTATCATGGGACAGTATTTATTTACTTCGGAATCTTCCTTTTTTGATGGACTGATGTCACGTAAAATAGCGCTGTATGAATTGTTAAAAAGCAAATTTATTTTGTATTGTTCTGTTTCCCTGTTCATTACGCTCATACTTTTTATCCCGGCATTTCAAGGGAAAATAAGTTTTTTCATGGTAATGGCTTTGTTCTTTTATACGATAGGGCCGGTTTATTTCATGATTTTTCAAAATGTGGTCTACAATAAAACATATTTCGACCTTTTTGACAAAGGAATGATGAACTGGAAAGGGACGTCCGGCAATATGATTGTAATTACACTGATTGGCATGTTTCTTCCTGTTGTATTCATGCTGATAATCCATGCGCTATGGGGTGAAGTTGTTCTTTGCCGGTTCATGCTGATAACGGGAATTGCTTTTGCTTTAAGCACAAAATATTGGTTGACATGGACGTACAACCGATTTTTGAAGCGCAGATACAAGAATATGGAGGG
>JAITNQ010000196.1 GCA_031290435.1 Candidatus Symbiothrix sp.
GATATTGCCAAAGGAGTGGAAGCCCAAACCCGTAAATTGATGGAAGTGTGCCGGATGCGGAAAACGCCCGTCATGATTTTTGTCAACAAAATGGACCGCGAAGGCATCGAACCTTTTGACCTGTTAGACGAACTTGAGCAGGAATTGAAAATTCATGTCCGTCCGCTGTCGTGGCCTATTGATATGGGTGCAAGATTTAAAGGTGTTTATAATATTTATGAAGAAAAATTGGATTTATACACCCCAAGCAAACAATATATCACGAAATCTATTCAATTCAAAGATATAAATAATCCCGAATTGGAACAACACATCGGAGAAAAGGAAGCAAAAAAACTGCGTGCCGACCTCGAATTGATTGAAGGCGTTTATCCGAAAGCCCCCTCCAACTCCCTCCAAGAGGGAGAGAATGACGCGGTGAAGAAGTATTTGCAAGGTGATTTAGCGCCCGTGTTTTTCGGTTCTGCATTGAATAATTTCGGCGTAAAGGAATTGTTGGATTGTTTCATTCGGATAGCTCCGTCGCCGCGTCCGGTACAGACTGAAGAAAAACGGGTCGTTCCGGAAGAAGACGCTTTTTCGGGTTTTGTCTTTAAAATTCATGCCAATATGGACCCCAATCACCGGAGTTGTATTGCTTTCCTGAAAATCTGTTCGGGAAAATTTGAACGGAATATCAACTACAAACATGTCCGTTTCGACAAGATGATGAAATTTACACAGGCGACCGCGTTTATGGCGCAGAAAAAAGAAACGGTCGATGAAGCTTTTGCCGGCGATATTATCGGCTTACCCGATACCGGAAATTTTAAAATCGGTGATACGGTTACAGCGGGTGAAGTTTTGCATTTCAAAGGTTTACCAAGTTTTTCACCTGAAATGTTCAAATACATCGAAAATGCCGACCCCATGAAAGCCAAACAGCTGAACAAAGGCATCGACCAACTGATGGATGAAGGCGTCGCCCAACTTTTTGTCAATCAGTTCAATGGACGAAAAATAATCGGAACGGTAGGGCAGTTGCAGTTCGAAGTGATTCAATACCGTTTGTTACACGAATATGGCGCTCAATGTAAATGGGAACCGCTGAATTTACACAAAGCCTGTTGGATTGAAAGCGACTCTGCCGAAGCCTTGGAAAATTTCAAAAAACGGAAACACCAATATATGGCGATCGACAAAGAAGGTAGAGACGTTTTTCTCGCCGATTCGGCTTATGTGCTGCAAATGGCGCAACAGGATTTTAAGGATATTCGTTTTCATTTCAGCTCGGAGTTTTGACGTCTTTATTTTCCGAAAAACTAAAATTTTTAATTTTTTCATTCATAATTTATAATTCATAATACCTAATTCATAATTAATTCCTATCTTTGTATTGTATCATTCATTAATAGCATACCATCATGGGCAAGGACAGTCTGGTTCGTTTCGATTGGGCCGCCAAGCGGTTGTTACGGCAGAAGTCGAATTTTGTTGTCTTGGAGGGCTTTGTATCAACTCTTTTAGGCGAAGACATCCGCATAAAAGATTGAGTAAAGGACATGAAGGTTTTGAAAAAAAGAAATAAATTATTGATAGCTGTGCGAATCCAAATAACATTGTTTTCTTTTCTTTTGTTATGTGCCTGCGCGAGTCCGGGAACTCCTTCCGGCGGGGATTATGACATTACGCCCCCTCAATTCGTCAAGGGGCTTCCGGCTCCCAATTCCGTTCGTTTCGATAAGAATAAAATTGAATTGCTTTTTGACGAATACCTTTCCATCGAAAAACCTTCCGAAAAAGTGATTATCACCCCACCGCAAGAGAAAATGCCTGTAATAAGGGCTTTGGGTAAGAAAATCACAGTGGAACTGAAAGATTCTCTGATTGCGAATACGACTTATACCTTCGATTTCACGGATGGAATTGTGGATAACAATGAAAAGAATGCCATTGAAGGATTTACTTTTGCTTTTTCCACCGGTGATGTCGTTGATTCGTTAATGGTATCCGGTTTATTGCTAAATGCCGAAAACTTAGAGCCAATGCCCCATGTCATGGTTGGATTACATGAAAATCAGGCCGATTCGGCATTCACCTCTTTGCCTTTTTTACGTACTACTTCTACTAACGACAAAGGACAGTTCCGAATCCGTAATATAGCGCCGGGCGCTTACAAATTGTACGCTTTGAACGATATCAACCGGAACTATCGATTCGACCAGCCAACCGAGGCTATCGCGTTTTATGATTCCTTAATTGTTCCGGATTTTGAATCGGCTATCCGTATGGATACCATCCGTATAGATAGTCTCACCATAGACACGATAAAGGAAGTTCATTACAACCGTTTTATGCCGGATGACATCCTGCTGTTTCTTTTTCAGGAAAATAGTAGAAATCAATATCTTTCAAAAACAGAACGTCCTAATAGACAGCAATTTGTATTTCATTTTAATTTGGATGAAGAATTGCCTCCTACGCTCCATCTTTTAGATGAGGAAACCATTGAAGATGCAAATGCAGAATGGTATATCATTGAATATTCTCCGGATAAAAAAGATATTACTTACTGGATAAGTGATTCTACGGTCTACAAAAAAGATACTATTCAACTGAAAGCAGAATATTTAGCCAGTGATTCCCTCCTGAATCCGGTTTCTATTACCGATACACTCAAATTTGTTTTGAGAAACAAAGAGGCGCCGCGAGACAAGAATAAGAAAGAAACGGAAGAAAAAATTGATTTTCTGAAATTGGATATTACGGCCAGATCTCTTATGGATGTATTCGATGTGGTAAGGATAACCTTTTCAGAACCGCTTGCAGACCTTGATTTACATAACATACAGATTCAACAAAAAGTCGATACTTTATGGGAAAACAGAGAATTTCCGATAGTGCAGGATACACTGAACCCAAGGGTATATGCTATAAAAAATACTTGGTTGTATGGGCAAGAATTCCAACTTATGGTCGATTCTGCCGCCATTTTCAGCATTTACGGCAAATGGAACGATTCGATAAATACCCGTTTCAAATTCAACGATGAAAAGGCCTATGGTAATTTATATGTAAAAATTATCGGTAACGAAGGTTCCGGATTCGGTGAATTGCTGGACAATGCCGAGAAAGTTGTCAGAACATCTTCTTTGTATGACGGCGAATTGATTTTTGAAGACCTTAAACCCGGAAAATATTATTTACGCTATGTCGAAGATACCAATGGAAACGGAAAGTGGGATACCGGTAATTACGCAGCTCATCAGCAGCCCGAAAAAGTATATTATTTCGAGGGGGTTTTTGATATCCGCGAATACAGTGAAAATGAACAAAACTGGGAAATAAAGAAAATTCCGGTTAAAAAACAAAAGCCCTTAGAAATTACAAAAAATAAACCGGAAGAAAAAAAGCCGAAAAGGAATGAGCAGAATCAAAACGGGCAACGGCCCAATGCAAATTCCAATGCAAATTCCAATCGTTCGATTAATCCGACGACGACGAATCGGTCAATACAAGAAAATATTTCTGAAAACTAATTCATTATGTTAAAAAGAGGAATCATAATCTGTTGTGTGTTTTTAACGGCTTCCTGCCTGTTTGCAAATGATTTGCCTTTTAAGAGCGGGGAAGAACTGAAATTTGACATCCATTACAAATACGGCTTGATAATGATGAAAGCAGGAACGGCCAACTACAGGCTTGAGCGAAATAATTACAATGGAGAAAATAGCTATAAATCTGTCTTAGACTTTAAGACCACTTCTTTTTTCGACAGTTTTTTTAAAGTCCGCGATACTATAAGTTCTCATATTAGCGAAAACATAGAGCCGTTTTATCACTTGCGGATAATAAATGAAGGGAAAACTTTTTTCAAGGAAGAAGTGATTTTCAAAAAATCGGATTCCTCTTTTTCCGAAGCCCGTATTCGGCGAGAGAACAAGACAGCGCTTAGATTCGATACGATACTTACGGTCAATAATCTTGCATACGATATACTCAATATTTTTGTGTTTGCACGCACATTAGATTACAAGCATCTGAAAATCGGGCAAAATTTCAAACTCTCCACTTTTATCGGTAAAGAGAAAGTAAATATTGTAGTACATTTTGATGGTCAATCTATTATAGATAAAAGCGAAACACTCAAATACAAAGCTTATAAATTGTCGATAGATATTACGGATGAAGTTTTTAGCAGTCCAAAAAGCGCTATGGAAGCATGGATTAGTGATGATGATAATCATATTCCCTTGAAATTAAAGGCCAAACTTAAAATCGGCGCAGCAGAGGCGGATTTGGTTATGTACAAAAATCTGAAATATCCTTTTTCGTCAGAAATCAAAATCCCAGTCCGATAGAAGTTATCATTTTTGTCCTATGGAAATAATTAACCACTATGATGCTCATTGCATGCAGACTGAAATTGCGGCGACTATCGGTTTTTTCGATGGCGTGCATGCCGGTCATCGTTTTCTTATTGAGCAACTAAAAGCTTTGGCAAACGGACTTCCATCCCATGCTATCACTTTCTGGCAACATCCGCAAATAACTTTGCAAAATGGATATAATCCGTTTTTACTTACCACTTTGGATGAAAAATTATATCAACTCTCTACGACCGGAATAGATTACTGTCTATTAATGGATTTTACCCAATCGCTTTCTGAATTAAGCGCTGGGGACTTTATCCGGAATGTATTGAGAAAACAATTGCAAGTCAGGACGCTACTGATTGGTTACGACCATCGCTTCGGAAAAAACCGCACTGAAAGTTTCCCTGATTATGTGCGATATGGGAAGGAATGTGGAATGGATGTTCTGCAAGCCATGGAGTTGCCGGACGCGACTGTCCATATCAGTTCTACTCAGATTCGCAATAGTTTATCTAAAAAGCAGATAGCAGAAGCCAACCGAATGTTGTCTTATTCCTATACGCTGCATGGAAAAGTAATTCCGGGTAATCAGTTGGGACGTCAAATCGGTTTTCCTACAGCCAATCTGGAAGTGGAAAAAACAAAGATGATACCGGGAGAAGGCATCTATGCTGTTTGGGTTTACTGGGAAAACAACCAATTACCGGGCATGGCTTATATCGGCTATCGGCCATCTGTTTCTTCCTTCGGCGAAAGAAGGATAGAAGTACATCTGCTCGACTTCTCCGGCGATTTGTATGGGAAAACCCTCCGCTTGGAATTTATAAAATTTCTCCGGGACGACCAATACTTCGGCAGTCTGGAGGAATTGAGTCGGCAATTGTCCCTTGATAAAGAAAACACGGTCAAAGCCTTGAGATAACAAGCTGTTTTTTATAGGATATCAAAAAGGCTTTTTGTAAATAATCGTTAGCCCGTCCCGTAAAGGAAGAATCACTTTTTCAATTCTGGCGTCCTGCTTGATTTTTTCATTGAAATTCAGAATCCCGATGGTTTGTTTGTCGTTCGGATGTGGCGTTTCCAGTACTTTCCCGCTCCAAAGCGTGTTGTCGGCCAAGATGATTCCGCCCGGCCTCACATGCTCAAAAACCAAGTCGTAGTAGTCACAATAATAGCGTTTGTCGGCATCAATAAAAACCATATCGAACAAGCCTTTCAATTGGGGAATTACTTCGACGGCATCGGCAATATGCAAGTGAATTTTGCTTTTTAGTTTCGATTGTTCAAATTGTTCGCGGATAAAATCCTCCATTTCATCGTCTTTCTCAATTGTATGGATTTCACCGTTTTCAGGCAGTCCTTCGGCTAAGCATAACGTAGCGTAGCCGGTGTAAGTTCCGATTTCCAAAATTCTTTGCGGTTGTTGCATCCTGACCAACATTTTCAAAATCCGGCCTTGCAGATGACCGGACAACATCCTCGGTCGAAGCAGCTTAATGTTTGCCGTTCGGTAAAGGCAATAAAGTTGCTCGCTCTCTGTATCAATATGATCCAATAGGTAGTCGTCTAAATTCATTCAAATAACATGTCACCGGAAAAACAGCGGTTTGAATTGATTCGCTCCGTCCAAAATTTTCCCTACATTGTTGATTTCCAAGAAAGAAGTTCCTCCTCCGGCGCCAAAACTGCCGCTCAGGTAAGCCACCATATCGTTTTGATTTATCATCTGTTTCTTAATCAGTTTATTCAAAGCATCCAGAAAATATTCTTTCGGGTCTCCGGTCGCTTTTTGGTATTCTGCCCAAACGCCATACGAAAGTGATAATTCACGGGTTGTCCGTTCCCTGTAGCAGATGGCAAAAACCGGCGATCTACCCCTGAATGCTGCCAGATTGCGGGCTGTTCTCCCGGTATAACTATCCGTCACAATGGCTTTTACATGCAATTTTTGATTCGCCTTGACCGCTTGTTTAGCGAGGAAAGAAGTCATGTCCAAATCATCGTTGGGCATCGGCACACGGATGTCATTCTCTCTTAACTTGTTGATTTCCGCCTCACGGGCGATGCTCGACATGGTACGCACGGCTTCGACCGGAAATTTTCCGTAAGCCGTTTCTCCGCTCAACATCAAGGCGTCTGTCCTGTAATAGATAGCATTGGCTACATCCGTCACTTCGGCGCGAGTAGGACGCGGATTATTTATCATGGAATGAAGCATTTGCGTAGCTACAATCACCGGTTTTTTTGCAGCGATACACTTGCGTATCATGATGCGTTGCAGCCCCGGAATTTTTTCCTGAGGCACTTCAATACCCAAATCGCCGCGAGCGACCATAATCCCGTAGGCGACTTCCAAAATTTCATCAAGATTATCGACACCTTCCTGATTTTCTATCTTGGCAATGATTTTAATCGGACTATTGTGTTCATCCAAGATGCGTTGAATATCCAATACATCCTGTTTGTTCCGGACAAAAGAATGTGCAATGAAATCTATCTTGTTTTCAATGGCATACAGGATATTGATGCGGTCTTTTTCGGTCAGTGACGGCAGATTAATCCGCACGCCCGGCACATTGACGCTTTTCCGGCTTCCCAGAACCGCATCATTCAAGACCTCAACGGTGAGTGAATTGAGGTCTTTTTCGATGACCTTCAATTCCAAGTCTCCGTCATCAATTAGAATAATACCCCCCAATTTTATTTCATTGGCAAAGTTTTTGTAATTCACGTAAATACAATCTTTTGTCGTAAGACCTTCTATGTCTCCTTTGATCAAAACCGTATCACCTGTCTTGAAAGGCATCGGCGCTTCCGAAAATGTAGTCCGGACTTCCGGACCTTTCGTATCCATTAGGATACCGATACGGTTGGATACCGCACGGGTATTGTTGATTATCTTGTCAAAACCTTCTTTTCCCAGATGCGCAGAATTCATGCGTACCACATTCATACCGGCATTAAACAGGTCGGCTATGAAATCCGTTTCGCAGCGCTTGTCGGAAATGGTTGCTACTATTTTTGTTTGTTTCAGCATATTGTTGTATTCATTTATATTGTATTCATTTTTATCGCTTCAATCGCTAAACGGTATGAATTCATACCGAAACCGGCAATCACGCCCTTGCAAGCTCCGGCAATCATCGACTGCCTGCGAAAGGATTCACGGGTATGTACATTAGATATATGTATTTCTATTACAGGTGATTTTACACTTTTTATCGCATCGTGAATTGCGATGGAGGTGTGGGTGTAAGCGCCTGCATTCAGGATGATGCCATCACAGGTAAATCCCGTCTCATGGATTTTATTGATGAGTTCGCCTTCCACATTCGACTGGTAATAGCGAATTTCAATACCGGAATAAATTTCTGCCAATTCCTGCAAATAATCTTCAAAGGAAGAAGTTCCGTAAATACCCGGTTCTCGGATACCCAAGAGATTCAGGTTTGGCCCGTTGATGATTTGAATCTTCATTTTGAATAAATTTTTTATTATCTTTGACGGCAAAATTAGTTATTTTTATTCAATAAAATACATTATCAATGAAGATTAATCCGGATATGTCTACATTGGAGAAAGAATACCACACTTATCTGCAACTCGAAAAGTCCTTGTCTGCCAATTCAGTAGAGGCCTATATGGATGATTTGAATAAATTGCTGAACTATCTTCGAAGCGTTGGAAAAAAGCCGGAAGAAACCGGCCTTGAAGATTTGCAGGAGATGATTGCCGGTCTGCGGGAAATCGGAATCAGTCCTCGTTCTCAGGCGAGGATTGTTTCCGGTATCAAATCGTTTCACCGATTTTTGTGTTTGGAACATTACATGCAAAAAGATCCGTCCGAATTGCTGGAAACGCCCAAAACCGGCTTAAAATTGCCGGAATTTCTCAGCGTTGATGAAATTAACCGGATAATAGGCAGCATAGACCGCTCTTTGCCTGAGGGGCAACGGAATTGCGCCATACTCGAAACGCTGTATAGTTGCGGTTTACGGGTATCGGAATTAATCCATCTTCGTTTTTCGGATTTGTATTTGGATGAAGGCTTTATCAAAGTAGAAGGAAAAGGCCGGAAACAACGTCTGGTGCCCATTTCTCCGGTCGCCATCAGGGAAATCAAGTTGTATCTTCCGGACAGGAATCAAATAACGGTGAAAAAAGGATTTGAAGACAGCTTATTTTTGAGTCGCCGGGGAACATCGCTGTCGCGAATCATGGTTTTTCATATTGTCAAAGTGCATACGGAATTGGCCGACATACATAAAACGGTCAGTCCGCACACTTTTCGTCATTCGTTTGCCACCCATTTGCTGGAAGGCGGCGCCAATCTGAGGGCAATTCAGCAGATGCTGGGTCATGAAAAAATCGCCACTACGGAAATTTACACCCACTTGGACAGGGATTTCCTGCGGAGTGAGATTCTGGAACATCATCCGAGAAACAAATGCTAAAAACGTACAAATACATTTTTTCACATGAGAGATAACACACTTGCTAATAGATATATAAATCACCATTATTCAATAGATTATATAAAATCTTTTACTGTCATGGGTATGATTTTCGCACATACTGTCCAAATTTTGTTTATATACAATGACAAAGGTGGACATTATTTTTTTCGTTTAATCTCAACTTTCGTAGATATAACAACTTTTTCCGTTTTTGTCTTCTGCTTTGGTTATGTATATCAGTTAGCCTATTTCAAAAATATAAATGAATCCCGACGCAAGATATTAAAATCGGGTTACAATACATTAATTGTTTATTACATAAGTGCTTTTTGTTCAAAAATGACCTTTTCCAATTTCACTTTCTCTTCAAAAAGCGTTTTAGATATTTTATTTTTTTTCGATATTCCAGGTTATTGTGAATTTTTATTAGCATTCGCTGGGATTTCTTTCCTGTGTTTCTTTTTTGGGAAAACTATTATTTTTATCTTGGACAATAGGTTTATACTTTTGTCTCTTTGTTTATTTTTCTTTTTATTACCGTTCGTTATTCCGTATGAGAAGATTCCTATTCAATTAGGCATTTTTATCGGAAGCAGTCAATATTTTTCTTTTCCCCTATTACAATATTTTCCATTCTTTTTATTTGGCGCTTCTATTTGTAAACATAAAATATCCTTTAATATTCCTGTATTTATTAGCTGTTTATCTCTTTCTATTATTGCTTTAATATACTTTATACAGGTATATGGATTTACATTTTTTTTGCACATTTCCTCTCTCAGGTTTCCGCCCAGTTTTTTTTGGTTAATTTTTCCTTCTCTTTATGTATATGTACTGTATTTGTTAGCAAAGAAAATAAGTAGATTCAATTTGGGCGTATTCATTAAAAGAATGGGTGCTAATACTTTGACCTATTTATTATTTAGCAATATTATTTTATTTATGCTAAAAAAGTTAGCTGTGATTAATTATTCTTGGTATGCCATATTTATTGTTACATTCTTTATATTATTTATTTGTAACCACTTATTATCTATTTCACGTAAGTAGTGCGGTGATTAAATTTACTGAATTGCCATTATTTCGCTTGCTTCCTGAAATTTTTATTTTTTTTTATGCAATTAATCCGAAAAAAACAACTATATTTGCACGCAATAAAATTCTAAAGCATTTTTCACTATGTCATTTATTGCAGATAAAATCGTTATGGACGGATTAACATTTGACGATGTATTGTTAATCCCCGCCTATTCGGAAATATTACCGCGCAACGTTGATCTCACGACCCGGTTTTCAAAAAATATCCGCTTGAATATTCCGATGGTTTCGGCTGCTATGGATACAGTCACAGAAGCAAAATTAGCTATCGCTATTGCGCGAGAAGGCGGTATCGGAGTCATCCACAAGAACATGAGTATAGAAGAACAAGCCAAACAGGTGCGTTCTGTAAAACGAGCCGAAAACGGTATGATTTCCAATCCTGTAAGTATAAAGAAAGGAAAAACGGTTGGAGATGCGCTCGCTTTGATGGCTGAATACAAAATCGGCGGTATTCCGGTGGTGGACGATTCCAATCATTTAGTGGGAATTGTCACCAACCGTGACCTGCGTTTTCAGCGCAACTTAGAGTTATCAGTCGACGACGTGATGACCAAAAAAAATTTGGTTATCACGAACCAGTCTATTGATTTGGAAGCGGCAACCGAGATATTACAACAACACAAGATTGAAAAATTGCCTGTAGTCGACGGCGATAACAAACTGATAGGCTTGATTACGTATAAAGATATTACAAAAGCGAAAGATAAACCTTTTGCCTGTAAAGACGACAAAGGCCGACTGCGTGTCGCCGCCGGAGTAGGCGTTACTCACGATACGCTGCAAAGGGTAGAAGCCTTGGTTCAGGCAGACGCGGACGCTATTGTTATTGATACGGCTCACGGACATTCTGCCGGAGTAGTGGAAATGCTCAAAGTAGTAAAAAAGACTTATCCGCAGATAGATGTAGTGGTAGGAAATATTGCCACAAGTGAAGCGGCAAGATTTTTGGCCGACAATGGCGCTGATGGGATAAAAGTAGGCATAGGCCCCGGCTCAATTTGTACCACCAGAATTATTGCCGGAGTAGGCGTTCCCCAACTATCAGCTATATACGCAGTAGCCGAAGCACTGCAAAACACCGGTATACCCATCATTGCCGATGGCGGTTTGCGTTATTCCGGAGATATTGTGAAAGCTTTGGCTGCAGGCGCTTACTCAGTTATGATGGGATCATTGTTAGCAGGCGTCGAAGAATCTCCGGGTGAAACAATTATTTATAACGGAAGGAAATTCAAATCCTATCGGGGAATGGGTTCATTGGAAGCGATGCAGAAAGGGTCTAAAGACCGTTATTTCCAAGATGTGGAAGACGACATAAAAAAATTAGTTCCGGAAGGAATTACAGCCAGGGTTCCTTTCAAAGGCGCTTTGTATGAAGTTATGTATCAGATGGTAGGTGGATTAAGAGCCGGAATGGGCTATTGCGGTGCAAAAAATATTGAAACGCTTCATGCCGCGAAATTTACCCGAATCTCCGCTGCCGGAGTGGCGGAAAGTCACCCTCATGATGTGGCAATTACCCAAGAAGCGCCGAATTATAGTTACAACAGGGGATAAATTTCCACTTTACAAACAATAAATTATTAAATTTTCCGTTATAAAACGCATCCTGTCTTTTCAACAGGATGAAAAAAATATGAAAATAAAAAATAAAGAATATAAATTGATATGAAAAAGCGCTTTTTTTCTTTGGTTTTAGTTTTGTTTTCGCTTTCAGTCATCGCTCAGACAAACGATCCGGTGATTATGAAAGTCAATGGAAAAGACATTAAAAAATCGGAGTTTGAGTATTTTTATTACAAATACAACAGCGAGGATGTGGTTGACAAAATCACCTTGGATGAATACATTAAGTTATTCAGAAACCTGAAATTACGTGTAGCTGCGGCAGAAGAACAACGATTGGATACCACGGTGTCATTCGTCGCAGAATTGGCGGATTACCGCTCGCAGTTAGCCCAATCTTATTCAAAAGAATTGGCAATCAATGAATCGCTCGTAAAAAGGGAGTACGACCGGACGAAAGATTTGGTTGAAATCAGCCATATACTTGTTGCGTTCCCGAATACGGAGAACAGTGCTTTCAAAACTTTCCCGGCCGATACGGCAGCGACTTACAAAAAGGCAAGCCAACTGCGCAACCGCTTGCTGAAAGGGGAAGATTTTGAAAAACTGGCGGCGGAATTGTCAGATGATGCCGGTTCCAAAAAAGGCGACAGACCCGGCTATTTAGGATGGTATTCCGGCATGGGACTTGCTCCTGCATTAGAAGATATCGCATTTACGACACCGGCAGGTAAAATCGGGACATTGGCTCGCACCGGTTTCGGATACCATATTATAAAAGTCTTAAATAAAAAAGAAAACCCAGGTCAGGTTAATGCGGCGCATATTCTGATTGAATGTCCGGAAGGCGCCGATTCCATTCAGGTGGAAAAAGCGTCCAAAACAGTCTATGGTATTTATGACAACTTGATACGCGGTGAAGATTTTGCTAAATTGGCCAAAGCAAATTCTAATGACCCCGGCACTTCCCCTCAAGGGGGCGACTTGGGATGGTTTAATCCGGTTAATATGATTCCGGAATTTCAAAAAGTGCTTGTTGACTTGAAAAATCCGGGTGATATTTCTATTCCTTTCAAAACAAAATTCGGTTACCACATTGTGAAATTGCTGAACACAAAACCGGTTGAATCTTTTGAAGAAAAAAAGGATGAAATAGAAAGTAAACTGCTTAGCGGCGGTTATTTCGTAGCCTTGCACCAGCAGGACATTGATAAATTAAAAGCAGAAAACGGATTTGTAAAAAAAGAAGCGGCTTATAAAAAACTAAGTGTCGCCGCCCATACGATTTATCCGACTGATAGCCTATTCTACGATATTTTCAAACAAGATACGGAGGTTTTGTTTCAAGTTGGGAGCGAGTCCTTTTCCATAGCCGGATTCACGCTGTTTTTGGAGAAAAATACGCGTTCGGCATATACATTGTCCACCGAATTGTTGGCTGACAAATTGGGCATGTATGAAGTCCGCGCGATACAAGAAACGATTGATAAGTCTTTAGAAAGCAACTATCCGGATTTCAAAAATCTGATGCAAGAATATCACGACGGCATATTGATGTTTGATATCAGTAACCGGGAAATTTGGGAGAAAGCATCCTTAGATACTATCGGATTAGAAAACTATTTCGAAAAAAACCGGCATCTATTTGCATGGGATGAACCTTACTTTAAAGGGTATGTGGTTTGGGTGAAAGATGCCAAAATAAAAAAGGAAATGCTGAAAGAAATTGCTAAAATGCAGGAAGATGAAGCTGTAGCCTACTTGTATGAGAATTATAAGGTAGGAAAAGTTTCTTACGTAAATGCAGAAAAAGGATTGTTTAAGAAAGGAGACAATGCTTTTGTAGACGAACAGGCATTCAAATCGGGGAAAGCGGAAAATCCTGTGGGATACCAAGATTTCTTCCTTTTAGGGAAAGTCATTACGGCTCCCGAATCATACAAAGACGTAAGAGGATTGGTTGTCACAAGTTACCAAGATTATCTGGAAGAAGAATGGCAGAAAAAATTGAATGACCAATATCCGGTTGAAATTAACCGGGAAGTGTTAAATACAATAAAATGACATTCTTTAACAATCTATGAGGCTGATAATCCCGTTAGTTGTTGTATCTTTGCTGACAATTTCGTGTAGTTCGAAATTAGATGTAGATGGTAACAACGCTATTGTAAAAGTAGATGGTAAAATACTGTACAGGAGTGATTTGGAAGAGAATATCCCTTCCGGTTTGTCACAGGAGGACAGTATTATTGCCGCAGAATATTATATACGCACATGGATTAGCGATATTTTATTATACGAAATTGCGTTAAAAAATGTCTACAATGCGGAACATATAGCGCGTTTGGTGGACGATTACAAGAAATCTTTATTGATATATCAATATCAGGAGCGACTGATTAACGAAAAGTTGACAAAAGAAATTAACGAAGAAGTCTTGCTTGATTATTACAACAATAATAAAAGTATATTTAATTTAGACAAGCCATTGGTGAAGGGAATATATCTGAAAGTTCCGATTGGTGCGTCCGGAATAAATGAGGTAAGAGAGTGGTACAAATCAACGAGTCAGACTGCAAGAGAGCAAATGGAGAAATACAGTATCCATAATGCGGCAAGTTATGATTATTTTACCGACAGATGGGTTGATTTCGAAGAATTGATGAACAACTGGCCGGTTAATTACCGGAATGAAGATGCAATTGTCAATCGAAATAAATACATAGAGCAATGCGACAGTAGCTATTGCTACTTTTTGAATATTACGGATTTCCTTTTACGGGGAGACGATGCGCCGTTCGAATTTGCAAAGAGCAGTATTGAAGAAATGCTGATCAACCAAAGAAGAATTGAATTTCTGAAAAAAACAGAAGAAGATTTGTACGAACGCGCCCTCAAAAGGGGTGAAATAAAGTTTTACAAAGAATAACATTAAATTTTAAAACTGAATGAGTAGAAAATTTTTCTTTTTAGCAGTATTTTCGCTGATTTTTTCTGCCGGAATACGGCTATCTGCACAAAGCAATCTGGTAGATGGCGTAATTTGGGTGATTGGGGATAATGCAATACTGCTGTCGGACGTAGAAAATGCCCGCATGGATATGGAATTACAGAAAGTTCATTTATCGGGAGATCCCTATTGCACGATTCCCGAACAATTGGCCATCCAAAAATTGTTTTTACACCAAGCTAAATTAGATAGTATTGAGATTACGGATTCGGAAATCAATCAGGAAGTTGAAGCCAGAATAAACTATTACATCGGACAAGCAGGTTCACAGGAAAAATTTGAAGAATATGTTAACAAGTCTGTTAATGAATACCGGAATGAACTGCGGAAAATATTGAAAGAGCAAAAGACCGTCACCCGTATGCAACAAAGTTTGGTCACGAAAGTGAAAGTGACTCCTTCCGAAGTACGAAGCTATTTCAACCGGATTCCGCAGGACAGCCTCCCATATATACCCACTACGGTAGAAGTTGAAATCATAACGGCTGAACCGGCTATCGCCATAGAAGAAACAGACGATATAAAAAGGCGATTAAGAGAATATACGGAATTGACAACAAGCGGTCAACGGGAATTTTCCACTTTAGCCCGCGCTAATTCCGATGATAGAGCATCGGCCATCAGGGGAGGAGAACTTGGTTTTAGAAGCAGAACGGATTTATTGCCCGAATTTGCTACCGTTGCTTTTGAGTTGAACGACCCGAAGCGGGTTTCCCGTATTTTTGAAACGGAATACGGTTTCCATATCGTACAATTGATTGAGAAAAGAGGCGACCGTATCAATGTGCGTCAGATTTTATTAAAGCCGCATGTGGATACTGAGGCTTTGGATGCCGCCAAATTGCGCTTGGACTCGATCCGGAGCGATATCTTGAAAGAAAAAGGCGGATTAACGTTTGAAGAAGCGGCTACATGGTTGTCTTACGATAAAGAAACGCGTAACAACAAGGGCCTGATGGTAAATAGTGATTACAACGGAAATATGGGTTACGATAACGAAAGGCTCAGAACTTCCCGTTTCGAAATGTCGGAATTGCCTGCCGAAGTGGCTAAAGCCGTAGACACGCTGAAAATGAGCGAAATTTCCAAACCTTTCATCATGATAACGGATAAACAGAAGGAAGTCGCCGCTATCGTGAGGTTAAAATCCCGTAGTGACGGACACAAAGCCAGTTTGACGGAAGACTTCCAATCGCTGAAATCTATGGCAAGTTCGGAAAAACAAACACAGGTTTTGAATGACTGGATTACAAAAAAAATAAAAGATACATATATTCGCATAAACGATAATTGGAAAAATTGCGATTTCGAAAGAAATGGATGGGTTCAATAGCAAAAATGTAAGAACTGTTCTGTTTTTGACACTCTTCGTAGCAGTCACTTTTCTTGGGATTTCACAAAATCGTCCTCCGGAAAACGGCAAGACGACAAAGGTGCTCATAGAAAATGCCGATTCTATCGAATTGGATAAAAATAACCGGCCGGATATCTACATCCTAAGGGGAAATGTAATATTCAAACATGACAGCGTATACATGTACAGCGACAGCGCTTATTGGTATAGTGTAACCAATTCCTTGGAAGCTTTTGGCAGCGTCCGGATAGAACAAGGCGACAGCCTGACAATGTACGGCTCTTATCTGAATTATGACGCCAATACCAAATTGGCAAAAATGCGTGAAAATGTACGTATGGAAAATAAACGCGTAACTTTGTTTACGGACAATTTTGATTACGACAGAGTACAAAATCTTGCTTATTACTTCGACGGCGGTATGCTTGTCGATTCAATCAACGAACTGACTTCTATTTACGGACAATATTCTCCCGGCACAAAAATCGCTTTTTTCAAGGATGAAGTACGCTTGCACAATCCGCAATTCGAACTTTCTTCCGATACCTTGAAATACAACACCGAAAGTAAAATCGCTTTTATTACCGGCCCTACGGTAATCGAATCGGATAGTGGAACGATACATTCACAAAGGGGATGGTATCATACCATTTCGGAAGAATCCATGTTATACGACCGCTCTTTAGTGGTCAGTAAAGATCAAACCAAAACCATTACCGCCGATTCGATATTCAATAACAGAACCATCGGATTTGTGGAAGCATTCGGTAACATGGTTTTGAACGATACGGTAAAAAAACTGATCCTAATGGGAAATTACGGCTATTACGACGAAGTGACGAAATTTGCTTTTGCTACCGATTCTGCTCAATTGATCGAATTTTCACGGGTTGATTCTTTATTCCTTCATGCGGATACCTTACAAATGGCGACTATCGGTGAAGAGCGAGAACTGAAAGCTTTCCACGGAGTCCGTTTTTACCGGATCGACCTGCAAGGCGTTTGTGATTCCCTGCAATTCAATACCACCGATTCCATTTTGAATCTTTATAGAAATCCCATCTTATGGAATTCCGGTTATCAAATCAACGGGGATACGATCAAGGTTTTCTTCAACGACAGTACGGTTGAAAAGATGGAAGTATTGAATTATGCTTTTGCGATTGAAAAGTTAGACACTATTTATTATAATCAATTAAAAGGCAGGAATCTGACGGCCTATTGCATTGCCGGAGAATTGCACAAAATAGAGGTCGAGGGAAATGTGGAATCTATTTATTACCTCGCTGATGATAATGACGCCGCGCAATTGGACAGGAACAAAACGGAAAGTAACTATATGACGATCTACATAGAAAACAGGGAACCGGTAAAATTTGTTTGCTTTCCGCATACCGATATGGAATTATTGCCGCTTCCTTTTTTGCGTCCGGAGAATCAATATTTGGGTGGTTTTATCAATTATGATTATCTTCGCCCCCAAAACCGAGAAGCTATTTTCTCAAAAGTTGAAATGAAAACGGAAGATAAACCGCAGCCTCGCAGAACGCGCGGCCGCTCCGCGAAATCACAATAATTACTTGACGTATGAGCGATATCATTCATTTACTTCCGGATTCAATTGCCAATCAGATAGCGGCAGGAGAAGTGATCCAACGTCCGGCTTCCGTAGTAAAAGAGTTAATCGAAAATTCGGTTGATGCAAAAGCGGACGCCATTCAATTGATCGTGAAAGACGCCGGGCGCACCTTGATTCAGGTAGTCGATAACGGTAAAGGGATGTCGGAAACCGATGCCCGGATGGCTTTCGAACGCCACGCTACTTCCAAAATAAGCAAGGCCGATGACTTGTTTTCCCTGCGTACAATGGGTTTCCGTGGTGAAGCTTTGGCCTCAATCGCCGCTGTGGCGCAAGTGGAACTAAAGACCGCAAGGGAAGAAGATGCAACGGGAATATTGATACAAATAGCGGCCTCACAATTGGAAAAACAGCAATCAATTGCAGCCAATCAGGGAAGTATTTTCTCTGTGAAAAACCTCTTTTTCAACGTACCTGCCCGTCGGAAATTTCTGAAATCCAATGAAACGGAATTTAAAAATATCCTCACCGAATTTGAACGGATTATTTTGGTCAATCCGGATATCTTTTTTGAACTCCGGCACAATGACACGGAAATTTTGAATCTTCCGGTTTCCAATTTACGGCAACGGATACTCAATGTCTTCGGGAAAAAACTGAATACACAATTGTTAAGTTTGCATGTGGAAACCTCTTTGGTATCCGTAAGCGGGTTTATCGGCGTACCGGAATCCAGCAAGAAAAAAGGCGCTTTGCAATATTTTTTTGTAAACAATCGTTATATGCGTCATCCGTATTTCCACAAAGCGGTAATGCAAGCATTTGAACCTTTTATTCCAGCCGGAGAAATGCCTAACTATTTCATTTATTTGTCCGTCGAACCGGGAAGTATTGATGTGAATATTCACCCTACCAAAACGGAAATCAAATTTGAAAACGAGCATGCTATCTGGCTGATTATTTCTGCGGCCGTGAAAGAGGCTATCGGAAAATCGAATGCCGCACCCAGTATAGAATTCGATCAGGAAGATGCTATCCGGATGCCGGTTTACGACAGAAAAAACAAGCCTGTAGAAAGTCCGAAAATAAACCTGCATACCCATTACAATCCATTCCATGAAAGCGGATATCAGCCGAAACAGCGCTCGGATTGGGAAAAACTGTATGCCGGGCGACAGTTCCCGGAAATGCCTGCCGACGAACAGAAGGAAATACCTGTCTTTTCGGGGGAAAAAACACGTATGCTTTCTTACAAAGGAAAATACATCATAACACCCTTGAAATCGGGACTGACCATTATCAATCAGCGACGGGCGCATATCCGCATTTTGTTTGATGACTACATGCAAAGGATAAAGCAAAAACGAGGCGTTTCACAAGGTCTTCTCTTTCCGGAAATTATTTCTTTTACGCCGCGCGAAGCCACAATACTTCCGTTTTTATTGGACGATTTGGCTGATATCGGATTCGATTTGGCCGATTTAGGGAACAACACTTATTCTATCAATGGGGTTCCTGCCGGTTTGGAAAATATCGACCCTGTTGAAACCTTACAAGACATGACAGATCAGGCTTTAGAAACCGGTTGTGAAGTAAAAGAAGAAGTAGCGGAAGCCTTGGCCTTAACCTTGGCAAAAAAAACAGCTATCCCTTATGGAAAAACTTTGTCGGATGAGGAAGCCGACAGTTTGATAGCCAAACTTTTTGAATCATCATCCCCCCATTATACGCCGGATGGAAAGTCCGTCATTTCTATTTTCCCGGACGAAGAAATAGAAAAGCGATTCAGATAAAAACAATTCAGATAAAATTGATTAACCGACTGAATAAGGGAGTAAACTTACTTCCTTAAAGGCATAACTGCGCGCTTCTTCTTTGAAGGTAATCAGGTGTAAATATCCATCATCGGACACCCTGTCGATGCGAGCAAGGAACTGACCATTCGCATCTTTGTAGAGATGGAAACCTTTCTGGTAAAGAGAAGCATGATAAGTGCGGCTTATTGTTGCCGTTTCTCCTGCTTTTAGTTTTTCGTACCAAGTCAGGACAGATTCGACAATTGCTTCCAAGAGCGGCGTCACGGATATATTTTCACCCAATATTTGTTTCAATGAAACCGGATTCGGAATATCGTGCCGGAATGTATTCTGGTTCACGTTTAAGCCGATCCCAATAACAGATTGCATAAATTTGTCGCCCATTAATTCATTTTCAATCAATATACCGGCAATCTTCTTTTCTTCGTAATAAATATCGTTAGGCCATTTGATGCTTACCCTGCTGATGTAGGTATCTAATACGGATTTTATACCGATAGCGACCGCTTCAGAAAGGAGGAAATGCTGCTTAACAGGCAAAAAATCAGGATATAACAAGATACTGCAAGCAATATTTTTCCCCGGTTCGGACTCCCATGAAGTTCCCTGTTGGCCTCTCCCTGCTGTTTGCTTTTCGGTAAAGACAACCATACCTTCCTGCAAAACCTGTTGTTTGGACAGTTGTTTTAAAAAAGCATTGGTCGAACCCAGTGTTTCAACTTTGATAATATTCATCTTGCCATTTTTTTAGGTAATTTTTAATACACTTCCTTATCTACTTACCCCTAAATCCCCTAAAGGGGACTTTGCCTCGCCGGGGACTTCTAAATCTGTTCTATTGCATACAGAGGCACATTTGTCATCCATTCTTCCTCTTTGTAATTGCTTAAAGATGTACGAATGGCTTTGTTGGGTTTATATTTTTCGCAAAACAGTTTGAAACTTTTGGCTCGCAAATTTTCGCCGGACTTTACTTCTATGGGAATTATTTCGTCTTCTTCATTTTGAATAAATTTCAAAATTGGTAATCAAGCGTTTAATATCAAGGTCGGGCAAAAACATTTCTTGCAATGCGGTTGCTCTCTCAAAATTAATATAAACCATTTGCTTGTATTCTGTTTTTCCAAATTCCTGAATAAGCCAAGTTTTTCCGACTTGTCTTGCACCCAAAAATACAAGTGGTTTTCTTTGTCCTTCTAATTTCCACTTTATCAATTTTTTAATGCTATTTATATACATCTTTTCTAACTTAAACTTATTATATTGATACATTTTTTCTGATATAAAACTGTGGCAAATATACACTTTTTTTCTTGAAAAAACTTCATTCGCAGATAATGCTGATTTTAGAGAGACTTTCCATGTTTTTAAAACTTGGAAAGTCTTGGGATTCATCATTTCCTCACCCCCGGCCCTCTCCAAAATGGAGAGGGGAGTGTGGGGTGAGGAAATTCTCAATTTCTAATAATCACTTTCTCCGTCGTCACCGTATTGCCACTTACCACCTTTACAATATAAACGCCGCCGACAAGACCATCAATCCTGTGTGTATTCGTCCGAACCGCTGCATCATAAACCTTTGCGCCTTGCAAATTATACACGATCACTTGGTGCAAAGGATGCGTCGATACCACTTGCAAGGTTCCGGGACGGGCGGCAAATATCCGGACAGCTTCTGCTGCAATCGTTTCGATGCCGGTGGAAACTTTGTTCAGCCGGATAAAGAAACGGCTTTCGTTGGCGACTATTTTTTCAGCGGACTGTTCCGGTACATAGTTGAACCGGTATTCATATTGTGCTTTGTCCGTCAATTC
>JAITNQ010000058.1 GCA_031290435.1 Candidatus Symbiothrix sp.
ACAAGAAAAACCTTTTGACTACCGGGAACCTCGGACGGGTTGCAGACGTGCAGTACAAGCAAGGTGAAACAACTCCCGTCTTTATCTCATTGGATAAGTTGACCAATGAATTGGTAGCGTTCCGCGCCGACAGGGTGAAAATCCCCGAAAATATCAAGGGAGTGCAACTGGATGAACAACAACAACACGAATTAAGCAGAGGTAAAGCCGTTTATCTTGAAAACATGACCTCGAAAAAGAATACTCCTTTTAATGCCTTTGTTCAACTGAATGCTGACAAGCGAGGCATTGAGTTCCGTTTCGACAACAGCCAAAAACAAACCAACGCACAAAGTGATATTCCCAAAACATTCCGCAAAAAGGAACTTTCCGAAGACCAACGCAGCAGCCTGAAAGAGGGAAAAACCGTATATGTCGATAACTTAAAAGACCGGAAAGGCAAGAAATACAGCGGATACATTACCCTGAACAAGGAAAAGGGAAAACCGGATTTCATGTTTCCCCAAGACTACAGGGAAGCCCTTGCCGCAGGAAAGGTCATTCCCGATGAGCGGCACAAAACACAGGTCGCCGTCAATTCCGGGGGCAAAACCAACGAAGCGACAAAAAAGGTGAAAGAACCTTTGAACAGGGAGCAAACGCAGCCGACCGAAAAGCAGGCGGAGAAAGAACAAAAGAAAGAGGTAAAGAAGTCCAAGGGGATGAAAATGTAATGCTCACCACGAAATTCAACCGTTTTTTGAACTCCCTGCCGGAGGGATACCGGCAGGGCTTTTACAGTCTGTCTATCAGTTGTCTTCTTACTAATTCGTACGCTTCCGTTGGATTAAAAATAATGTCCGGATGCAACAGATTCCGGGTATCTGTTAAAAATATTTCCTCCTGCATCTTCTGCTCCATATTAGCTATATATATCGCTTTTGAAGGCGAATCTCCATCAGAAAACGCCATATATTTGCGATAACAGCTGATAACATCTTCCAAGTTTACATTTTCACTACTTAACACTTGGTACAAATCGAATAAATCACGCCCCTTTTTACGCTGATAAAGGGCGCGCAGTTTTGTTCCCGTTAACTCCTCCAATGAGTAGGTAATAACTTTGCATTTCCCTGTGAACCACTGGTTTTGAATATTGAAATCTACTTCTTTCAACCCCAAAATATTAAAATGTTCTTTGCAGTTTATTTCAACCTTTAAGCGGATAGAAATGACCGGAGGAAAGGTTGAATCCATGCGAAAAACCACCGTATTGTTATTTCGTTTTTGTTTCACTACCGGTTTTCCCAAAAAAGACAGCGCCTTACGTAACTTATCCAGAACAGAGCCAACCGGTTCAGATGTAATTTGCACTAAATCAATATCTTCTGAATACCTTGGCTGCGGGGAAAGATATAATTTATGCAAGGCTGTTCCTCCTCGAAAAGCCAGCCGTGAAGATAAATATTCATCATTGTATATGGCGACTAAAGCGCGGCAAATAATCAAATCCTGTTCAACTTGCTGCATGTCTATCCATGGGACAGTATTTGTCCATTCTGTTATGGCTGATTGTGGTATCATTTTTCTTAAAAAGTTAATTTTTGAGACCCGGCATAGCTCAAACAAGTTCGGCACTGCGCTCGCTTCTCAAATTATTCGTCTATTTCTATTTGTTCATTAATAATAATTTTCCATTTGTCATTTACAGGATAAGCGGATAACTTTTCTTCTTTACCAATTACTTTTACCGGATATTTTCGAAAATGTATTCCTGCGGCTGTTGCCTTTTGATATAACATGTCCGCCAATTCTTTTTGTTCGAGAATATCATCCAATATATACCCCAACCGTTGAACAACCGCTACGTTAAAACAGGCAAAAAAATCTTGCCCTATATAGCTGAAATCCATGACTTCTGCCAATTCATCCAAAACGGTAGCAGCCCTGTTTATTCCCCCCGTTTCTCTTACGTAAAGGATTAAATCCATTGCCGTTAATTCGGGATTTGAAACCTGTACATAACCATTTTTAGTCATTACTTGCTTTATGAGTGAAGCAGGAATGTTTTTTTTTGCTACAAAATTTATCTTTACTCCCTTTTTTACTTTGTCACGCAGGTTGTTCGTATCAACAATCAATGTAAATTCTTGTGGTTGCTGATGCGCAGCGCCATGTAAAGCGGCTGCGTTCAACAATCCCACATAATATTCTCTGTTCAGATATTTCATCATTTGGTCGATATACTCTATCGGTGGAACAATGCCTTTCAAGCCGTATTCCACTGGAACAATAACAAAAAAACCGCGCCCAATGGATTGAATTTTCTTTTTTTTGGCAAGCCTCACGAGCGTATTTCGTATATGCTGAAGGGGAAGAGCCGGAAAATGTTCTTCGATTTCCTTCTGCGTAAAGGTATTTTTGCCTCTTTTAGGTAAATCTTCTACCCAATACCGGATTGTACTATATTTTTCCATTTGCATTTTTGCAACTTCACGACTGCAAAAATAATCATTTTTTGATTATAAATGCAGTTTTGCCGTATATATATTTTCATCTTTAAATGCCAACCCCTGCCAAATGAACGCCAACCCCTGCCACCTGCCTGATTATAAGCTATTTTCCGGCGATTAATCCCCAACTTTGCTGTATCACTACAATTCAAATGATTATGAACAGCAAGAACAATATCCCGGACATCTCTTATTTTCGTTTGTCCCTCATGGACTTTCTCCGCGAAAGCCATCCCGAACGGTCGAAAGACCGCCGTTTCATCCTTGCCTGCACCGATGCGGCAACGGAAGCCTACGAACAGGCTATCCGGCAGGGTGAGAGTCCCATCCAAGCCGCAGAACAGGCAAACGCCATCCTGCTTAGGGACTTGCATTTTTCCAAACACGACACACTTAAAAACATCCTCTGGAACGAGTTTGCAGACGAAGTGCCGGAAGATACGGCTAAAGATTTGGCAATGATACTGCTTTCCGAATGTGAAGCGGTATTTGCAAAATACCCTCTCTCCGACGGCTTTGCTTACGAGCCTGAATATGATTTGCTCTATACAGAACTAACCGGCACAATCGCCCTTTATCTTGAAAGTTATGGCTTACAATAAAAAGGCGCACCTGCAGACGAATATTGAGGCGATACGCATCGCATTTGCCCTCGACAGGGAGAAACGCAAGGCAACCGAAGAAGAAAAGGCAATCCTGAAACAGTACAGCGGGTTCGGCGGACTGAAATGTATCCTTAATCCCACACAAACCGAAGCGGACAAAGCCTTCTGGACAAAATCCGAAGTGGATTTGTTCCCCTTAGTCGCTGATTTGCACAAGCTAATCCGTGAAAATTCGAGTAACGAACAGGAATACAAACGCTATTTCGGCAGTCTTAAAAATTCCATCCTGACGGCTTTTTATACACCGCCGGAAATAGTCAAGGCAATTACCGGCAGTTTGCATGAAAAAGACATTGCCCCGAAACGATTTCTTGACCCGTCGGCAGGTAACGGCGTATTTGCCGATATTTTCAAACACCGGTTTTTCCCGAATGAAACGGTTTGTTTTGAAAAAGATTTGCTGACAGGTAAAATCCTTTCACATCTCAATCCGGGAGATAAAATCCATATTCGCGGGTTTGAGGAAATAGAAAACCGCCCGGACAATCCCGTTGACGTAATTGCCTCCAACATACCCTTTGGCGACATGGCGGTTTTCGACCCGCTGTTTTCCAAAAGCAACGACCCGGCAAAACGTCAGGCAACTCATGCCATCCATAATTATTTCTTCCTGAAAGGAGTAGATACCTTGCGTGAAGGCGGCGTACTGGCATTCATCACATCACAGGGCGTGATGAACAGCCCAAGCAACGAACCGGTACGCAAGTGGTTGATGGAGAATACCAACCTTGTTTCGGCAGTCCGTTTGCCGAACAACCTGATGAGCGACCATGCAGGGACGGAGGTGGGGAGCGACTTGATTATCCTGCAGAAGAACAGCAACAAAACAGCGCTAACTCCCGAAGAAACTTTATTCCTGAAAAGCCGTATCCTTTCCAACGGCGCAACCATCAACAATTACTTTCAGGATTTCAGCCGCGTAGTACATACCAAAGGTTACCCCGATAAAGACCTTTACGGCAAACCGGGGATGATTTTCCTGCACGAAGGCGGTATTTCAGGCATAGCGGGTGATTTGCAAAAGATGCTTCCCGAAGATTTTTCCAAACGCTTGAATAAAGATTTGTACCTGAATAACAGCATTGTCCCACGACCCAGCTACGAAATGACAAAAGAAGACTGGGAGGAAATAGATGAAATCATGCGAGCCGCTAAAACCAAAGAATTTTGGGAACAAAACCCAAGCCAAGCCACCCAACCCGGAAAAGAAAAAAATTTGTTGAAGTTTGACACTATAGAAGAGGAAGCATACGCAAAGGAAAGGGAAGAAAAGGAAGCCGCAGTTGCTAAACCGGTACCCGTCGAACAGCAACCGCTTCTGTCGCTTTACGACCTTTTCGGGTTCAGCGAAAAAGAACGCAGGCAACTCAACCCCAAAAAGAACGGAAAACGGAAAACACCGCCGCCTGCCCGCCAATTAAGTTTATTTTCTCAACCGGCACAAACTCCGGTTACGCCCAAACCCTCTCCGGTTGAAAAACCGGCTGCACCTCCCGTCGAACCACGACGATTTATCGAAAAATTAGAGGAGTTCCATAAGCAGGGTTCATTAGTAACGGATAAGGGGCAAACCGGTTTCCTGAAAGAACGTTACCGCGATGATGCCGTTTTCATGCCGCTGGAACTGAATCCCCTTCAAAAAGTAAAGACAGAGCAATACATACAACTACGGGACGCCTACCATCATTTGTATAACTATGAAGCATCCGAACGGAAGGAAAACAAAGAATTACGCCAATCACTCAACGAGTTGTATGACACATTTACCAAACGTTACGGCAACTTGAATGACAGGAAAAACCTCGACCTGATAAAAATGGATGCAGGCGGTCGGGAGATGCTTTCGTTGGAACAAGTCCCCCCTTTGGAGGGATTGAGGGGGGCTTTAGTCAAAGCCGATATTTTCAAACAGCCTGTCTCGTTCAATCCCAATGAAATAACGCAGGCGGATACTTCCATCGAAGCCCTGTCCGCTTCGCTGAACAAATTCGGCGAAGTCAATTTGGATTACATGCTGTCGCTCATGGAAGAAAAAAGCACGGAGGAGGTCTTACATGATTTGCATGGGCGCATCTACTACAATCCCCTCGTTGATAATTACGAAGTGTCGGAGAAATTCATTGCCGGGAACGTTATTGGGAAAGCACAGGTCATCGAAAAGTATTTGGAAGACCATCCGCAAAACGAAAACCACCTTGCCGTCTCCGAATCGCTTAAAGCTTTGCAAGACGCCACACCACGCCCGATAACCTTCGAGGAATTGGACTTCAATTTCGGGGAACGCTGGATACCGGCAGGCATTTATTCCCAATATGCAAGCTACCTGTTTGATATGGAAACCAATATACTCTATTCGGGTAGCAGCGATGAATATGCCGTTAAAACGGCTTACCGCAATATCAATATTACCGACAAATATTGCGTTCGCGGGGAAAACCGTATGTATGACGGGCTTTCCCTGATGAAACATGCCCTGCACAATACTTCCCCCAATATCACCAAAAACGTGGATGCAAGCGACAAAGACGGGAAAAAGGTAACGGTAAAAGTACGGGACGGCGAAAAGATACAGTTGGCAAACAGCAAGATAGACGAAATAAGAACAGGTTTTGCCGATTGGCTGAACGGACAGTCGCCCGAATTTAAAGACCGCCTGACAAAACTGTACAATGAGAAATTCAACTGTTTTGTGCGTCCTCAGTACGACGGTTCCCATCAAACCTTTCCGGGATTGGACTTGAAAGCATTGGGTATTCCCGACCTCTATCAAAGTCAAAAAGATGCTGTCTATATGCTTAAACAAAACGGCGGAGGCATTTGCGACCACGAAGTCGGAGCAGGCAAAACGCTGATAATGTGTTGTGGCGCATACGAAATGAAACGCTTGGGATTAGCCAACAAACCGATGATTATCGGGCTGAAAGCCAATGTCCACGAGATAGCCCAAACGTTCAAAACCGCCTATCCCAATGCCAAAATCCTCTATCCGGGCAAAGAAGATTTTACGCCGAAAAACCGTGTAAAGATTTTCAATGAAATAAAGAACAATAATTGGGATGCTGTCATTTTAACGCACGACCAATTCGGCATGATACCTCAATCGCCTGAAATACAGCGCGACATCCTGCAAACAGAATTGGACAGCGTAGAGGAAAATCTGGATGTGCTTCGCAGTCAAGGGAAAGATGTGTCAAGGGGAATGTTGAGAGGCGTTGAGAAACGCAAAGAGAATCTGGAGGTAAAACTGAAAGGATTAGTGGAACAAATCAAAAACCGCACGGACAATGTGGTGGATTTCAAAAAAATGGGCATCGACCATGTATTCGTTGATGAGAGTCACCGCTTTAAAAATTTGATGTTTACCACCCGTCATGAGCGTGTGGCAGGTCTGGGCAATCCCGACGGAAGCCAGCGGGCATTGAACATGCTTTTTGCCTTGCGTACCATTCAGGAAAGGACAGGAAAGGATTTAGGGGCGACCTTTCTTTCAGGGACAACCATCAGCAATTCATTAACAGAATTATATTTGCTATTCAAGTATTTACGTCCGCAAGAATTGGAACGCCAAAATATTAATACTTTTGATGCTTGGGCAGCCGTATTTGCAAAGAAAACGACCGATTACGAATTCAGCGTTACCAACGAGATTGTGCAGAAAGAACGCTTCCGGTATTTTATCAAAGTACCTGAATTAGCCGCTTTCTATTCGGAAATAACCGATTTCCGCACAGCCAAAGATATTGGCATTGACCGCCCTGAAAAGAACGAAATCCTGCATAATATCCCGCAAACACCACAGCAGGAAGAATTTATCAAAAAATTAGTGGAATTTGCCAAAACAGGTGACGCCACCCTGTTGGGTCGCCAGCCGTTGAATGAAAGGGAAGAAAAAGCCAAAATGCTCATAGCAACCGATTATGCCCGTAAAATGTCCCTCGATATGCGCATGATTGACAGGAACAGGTACGACGACCATATCGACAACAAAGCTTCGCATTGCGCTAAAAACATTGCAGACTACTATCAAAAATACGACATACAAAAGGGTACACAGTTTGTATTCAGTGATTTGGGAACATACAAGCCGGGTGAATGGAATCCGTACGGTGAAATCAAACGCAAATTGATTGAAGACCACCGGATACCCGCACACGAAATCCGCTTTATTCAGGAAGCCAAAACCGAAATCGCCCGTAAAACTATGATAGCCGCCATGAACGAGGGGAAAATCCGGGTCATGCTCGGCTCAACCGACATGCTCGGAACGGGCGTAAACGCCCAGAAACGAGCCATAACTGTGCATCATCTGGACAGTCCGTGGCGACCATCGGATTTGGAACAGCGCGAAGGACGGGCTATCCGCAAAGGCAACGACATTGCCAAACATTTTGCGGACAACAAGGTAGATGTTATCATCTATGCCGTTGAAAAAAGCTTGGATTCCTACAAATTCAATCTTTTACATAATAAACAGTTATTTATCAGGCAATTAAAAACCAATAACATGGGCAGCCGCACCATTGATGAGGGCAGTTTTGACGAAAAAAGCGGTATGAATTTTTCAGAATATGTGGCTATCCTTAGCGGTAATACCGATTTATTGGATAAGGCGCGGCTGGAAAAAAAAGTTGCCGCCCTCGAAAGTGAGCGGAAAAGTTTCAACAACAATAAAGTGGTTTCCGTGCATAAACTGGATGGTATTATCCGTGCGGTGGACGGGAACAATGAACTGGTTTCGCGCATGAGTAAAGACCTCGAAACATTCAACGGCAGGGTTCAATACAACAATGACGGCAACAAGTTAAATCCCATTCAACTGGAAGGCGTAAGCGGCTCGGATGTGAAAGCGCTTGCCGACAAATTGGCGCATATCAGCGACCACGCCACTACACATGGTGAATATTATAAAATAGGTACGCTCTATGGTTTCAATCTATCAGTCAAAACCGAAGACAGCAAAAAAGAGGGATTGTTCATGAAAGAAAACAAATTTTATATTGAAGGCGAAGGAAGCGTAAAATACACTTACAACAATGGTCACATAGCCAATGACCCGAAACTTGCCGTATCCTATTTTCTCCATGCTTTGGAAAAAATTCCCTCATTAATAGAGAAATACCAAGCCGATACGGAAAAAATTTCCAAAGACATTCCCGTATTGCGCGAAGTGGCAAACACTGCATGGCGCAAGGAAGATGAATTAAAAGACCTGAAAACAGAGTTGGCTGCATTGGACAGGAAGATACAACTTTCGCTCAAACCGATTGAACAGGGCGGGGATAAACCGGAAGAAACACAGGATAATAAAACATCCGTATCCAATGACCGGCAGGAATATTCCACACAAAGCAGCGATAGCCGCGATAATGCAGCACAAGTCATACAAGAGCTGTTTTCAGGCAAACTTCATCCAAGGGATATGCCAATCGTTAGCCCGCA
>JAITNQ010000063.1 GCA_031290435.1 Candidatus Symbiothrix sp.
GCCTTTTGTTAATCGCTGATATACGCTTATTTGAAACTTTACATCCGCAGTATATTTAGAAATTTCCCGATTAATTGGAATGCCCGTCACAATATAATTGTCCTTATACATTCCGAAACTTGGTTGCCCGTCCAACAGTTTCAGTATTTCGTTTTCACCGATTTGCAGGTAGATGGGCTTTGTGAAACTGACTTTGCCTGTATCCAATTGATGCCTCCACATTTCTTCTACTTCTCTGTATTGGGCAAACAAGTTGTTTGTGTGAACGGACAGGAAGAAGGACAATATAATAAATAACAACTTATTCATAATCTGTATTTTGAATTTATCCATCAGAATGCCTCGCCTAAACTGAATACAAATCCGCCCGTTTGTTTGCCAAACCCATAATCAATCCGGGCGTTGACATTTCGTTTGAACTCCCAGCGCAAACCGAGACCATAGGCAGGGAGTATGTGAGACCACCGTAATTGATTGAGGGACGGGAATACCGTTCCACCCCCAAACCACGCCGAACAACCGAAACGTTCAATAATATGCTGACGCAATTCCAATTGACAGGAGATAAAGTTGTTGTCTATATATCTTCCGGCATAATATCCCCGCATACGGTATGCGTTGCCGAGTTCTTCTTTCATCGCCCAGGGTGCACCTTCGCTATTGAATCGACCGTACAGGTCAACCGCTACGATGCCGCCTTGCCATACTTTTTGATACAAATCGGCTGTGAAAGTGGAACGAAAGAGTGTTTTGTCACAATTACCCAATCCTTCAGGGAAGACCGTTTCACGGAACATCAGATAAACGCCACGCTGGGGATTCGGTATAAAATCACGTGTATCATATTGAACAGAAATGCCTAAACCTGTGGCTGTGCAGGATTGTTTCTCTCCTCCAAGATAGGAACTGTCATCTATTTTGGTGACGTTTGTATAAGCGAAGTCAAGCGTTGCCCCGATATGAAAGTCATTGACCACTTCATAAACATAGTCGGCATCAATCTTGATTTGTCTGCGAGTATAATCAATGACCGGATTCGTCGCACATGCTTCGTAGCTGATGCCCCAAAAATCTAACGGTTTCGTTGTAAAAGCTATATCGTAGGATAAACGGGACTTGTTACCTTTGAAATAATTGTTTCCATAAATGTTGATTGCATAAAAACCCAACACCGAAGCATTCCCGGAAAGAGAGACGTTTGATGGTCGCATAAGTGAATCAGTACCGTTCAGGCGATATAGCCCGGAGGCTAATCCTCCAATGCCAAAACTCGCTTCACGAGTGTAAGAAGGCGCAGCAACGAAGCTGATATCTAATTTTTTTTCGTGTGTGCGGTCGATATTGCCGTTAAACAAGCGATTCCAATAGGAGTCTTTCATTTTACCTTCGGACAAAGATATTTTAAGAGAATCGACAGTTTGTTGTTGAGCGTGTACCTCCGGCGTTAGTGATAAGCCAAAGAATAGAAATACATTTATTAAAACCTTCTTATTCATTTTTAAATCTTTTAATATTTATGCAGGTTCATAATTTGCACGTTATCATAAATTTGCCTTCCCACGTATGCGAAAATACATTATCGAAATAACTGTAATTTGTATAGCGTGTATAATTACAAATCATACCCGTCAGGAAAAGAATTTTCGTTAACCGTATATCCATTTTCAGGCTTGAAGTATATAAAATTGCGTTGGAAAGGTCTCCCTGATAGTTAAATTCGCGTATGTCAATATTGTTCCAGTCAATATCTTGTGGGTAACCTTTCCAAGTGTACATACGATAAATTTCATAATTGCCTGACAAACTGATTTTGTCTTTGTAATTGGTGTTAAATCCTGCTTTGGCGCTAAATCCACTCGCCAGATTGTAGTTACGGTCGTCTATTTCGTAATAGTCGCTCAAAGCGCCGCCAAGCAATATCGTATTGGCATGTATAAATGCGTCAAAGTGAACATTTTTTGCAGATTTAAGCCGGTAAATAAACCCAATTCCAATAGATGCAGGAGTGCAAAATTTGTAGGGAATTTCAGTAGAAATATCTGAGATGGTATCCGAATCATAATAATCAAAATGCTGGTAAAAGCCCAAACTTAAAAAATGGTTCTTTGTATCTGCAAGTTCCCTTACATACAGGCGTCCAAGTATATTCAGCTGACCGAGTCCGGGCTGCGAATTTTGTATGTTTACATTGCTGCGGAGGGTAAAATAATCGTATGGTTTTTCATTCTCGTCGGCAAAACGGTCGCCATATTCAATACCGATGTATGTGGCAGTTCCCACTCCTTCGTCGAAAATTTCTCCTTTCAATTCCAAAGCCCGCACGCCAGCCGATACTTCTACGCTTATATCAGGTGTGCCGAATTGCCTTCCGCTTGTTGCACGTACGCGCCACGCATCTCCGTTCAACAAACGGGTAAGACCGCGAGTAGGAGCAATCAGAAATCCGGCTAATTCACGCCCCAAACGCGGCAACCCCGACTGTCGGTCGTCGAACACTAAATCCGATGTTCGATATAAGACTTCGCCTAAAGCCATTCCGCCTATGGGTGTAGCAATTATATCATTGAACGAAGGATATTCGTTTTCCAGAAACAACTCCCACATAGCGCTTCCACCAAAAGCAAACAGACCGGATTTCCAATAATTAAACCCTTGCGAACGCGCCGAATTGAAATATAAATTACCATGATAGGGATGTGCAAACATATTTGTACTCATCATGTCATTGTCCCATACGAACGGATGGGAGAGATTCTTCTTTATTGTATGGATATTGATACGGGCAAAACTTTCGTTCATAATAAACCTGTTAAATCCCCATATTCCCATGTTCAGTGAAAAATTCTGCAATCCGGCTTCCCAAGCATTTTTTTTAGCATAAAAAACAATATCTACAGAATCCTGCTGTTGCGGAAAATCTATAACTTGCGCTCGGACAGAACACGAAATAAATAGTAATAAACATAATATGTGAAGTTTTTCTTTGCTCATTCTAAATCTTTTGCTGTTATTTTCCAAAACGATAACCTATTCCCAAACTAATTGCAGCAGGCAGTAACGTAACCGAACTGCTGTTGCCATCAAGGATATTGGTTATACTGATTTTGTATCCTGCATTTATCTGAATCCGGCGAGCAAATTCATAACCGACTATGACACCAAACCCTGAATTAGAATCAAGCATAGCGGACTTATCCTTTTCATACAGGTCTATTGTTTCGCCGTCTCTTCTCATTTTGGCGCTAAACCCAAATTCGGTATAAGGTCCAATTCCAATATAAGCCCGCCTGTTTTCATTGGTTTTCCATTGAAACATTGCATATATTGGAATTTCTATCCCCCAATATTGATATTCGCTTTTTATACCATTTCTAACCAAGTCTGATGATTTGTAATGGTACAAGAGTTCTCCCTGTATGGCAAAATACTTTGAAACATCCAAATTCAGAAATCCGCCGAATGTCGCACCAAAGTTCATCTTGCTTTTTGCATCAGACATCCCGGACAAAATGAAATTTGACAGATTGGTTTCTGCTTTTAATCCACCCGTTATTTTTGCTGCATTTGGAATATCATTTTGTGCATTTACCTGTGCCAAACTTATTCCGATAATTACAGCTATTGCCAATACTGCCCTTTTCATCTTGTTTTGTTTTTATTGATTCTCATTGCTATTTTTTCAAACATCAGGATTCCCCATCGCCTTCTTCCATTCCGCTAATTTCAAATAATACTCTGTGGCGGCTTCGGTATATTGGTCGCGGCTTTGCTGAAGCAGATTTTGGGCGTCAAGCAGGTCGGAAAGGATGGAAATGCCGGCATTGTAACTGTTTTCGCTTAACCGGGCGTTCTCTTCGGCAACGGAAATGGATTTTTGGGCAATCCCGACCTGTCCGTAAGCCTCGTTCCGTTCGTCGGCGAGGCGCTGCATCTGTAGCAATAGCAGGTCGGCGTTTTCCTTGCGGGTATTTTCTGCCGCTTGCAGTTCGAGTCTCTTCTTTTTTATCGCGTGAGAGCCGCCCCACCAGCCCGAAAGCGGTACGGAAACAGTGGCTAATGCCATTCCGAAATTCCTTTTCATTTCGGTTTGCAT
>JAITNQ010000210.1 GCA_031290435.1 Candidatus Symbiothrix sp.
TCGCATAGCCCACATAAGCAATGACCAAAGAATCCGCATCAGCCGGTTTCTCTATCAGAAACTCCCCCTCGGCATTTGTAATGGTGGCTTTCTGATTTTGGGCATAATAAACGCTCGCCGAAACCAATGGTTTCCCTGTTGCTTTGTCGTATACGCCACCGGTTATGAAATTACCCTCCTGGGCTTTGAGGCTCCAAGAAAAAAGAACGCCAAGTATGAGTAAACTGAACTTTTTCATAAATACATCTTTTTGTTATTGAAATTTTTTCAAAGTTACCAATTATTTTGTTATTATTTGTTTTTTCTTGTCAGAATAATGCTTTCAGTGCAAATGCAGTCGTTAAAACCTTGTGCTTGTATGGTTCCGCTTTCTTTATGCTATCATCCGCTGTATCTCCAATAATTTTAAAGATAAAAGGGGAAATGATGTAGATAAGGCGTCCGAAGAACCCGGCGTGAATCGTTCCGCATCACGTAATCCGGGTTGAGGATATATACTTCGTTTTCGTTGAGTGGCCTCAATACGTTTTTTATTTGCCCAAAGACTTAATACCATTGTCGCTATCTTCATTATTCAAGTTCTTGGTAAATGACTTGCCCTTTTTGCCATACGAAAAATTCCATGAAAACTTAAAATACAACATGTGCCCATTGTCGGTGATATGTGTCATTGATTTTTCTCTCATCAAACTTGATAAGTTTTCATATCCGCCGCTCCAGTCGGTTTTGAACGGATAAAGCATGCCTATTCCTAATTTGACGTCTTTGTATTTATATCCAACATCAACGGTTTGATAGTCTTCCCCAATATTGATATATTCTCCCCAAAGACTGTTTCTCCTTGAATAAACAGCCAAGTTCAAGTCAAAATTCTTATAAGCAAAATTGGATGAAACCGAACCCCAATAATTGGTATATCGGTGCAAATAATTATTTCCGTTGGACTGGTAATGGTTGAGGCCTCCGGTCAAATTCAACCTCCAGATATTTTTAATCGCTTCTATCTGTAAGTTAAGGAGGCCGCCGCTTTGCTGGAACTTGGGCTGATTTTCGGAGACGTTTACCAGCTTGTTTCCTTCCCTGTAAATACTTTCCATTATCGGCTTGTCGTAATACCTGTGACGGAGCGTAAGACTTACACCGATTCTATCTCTTTTATAGTTGAATGTCAATAAATTACTAAAAATATTATAAGGTTGGAGGGAGGGATTCCCTTCTGTATAGAGAAAAGCATCAATAGCTTGCCTTACATCGCTCAATTCACCTAAACTTGGTGTTTCGATTGAGCGAATAAAAGCGTATCTTGATGTAAAATATTTGTGAAATTTGTATGTCAATTGGATAGAAGGACGTAGCGAATAATAGGTATAATCATGTTTTTTTTCCTTAAACCAGATGCGGGTTACGCCTATTCCGGCCGAATACCCCAAGTTGCGATATGTTCCGTTTACTTCCGTATAGGCATAAGAATTGGTATTGTTCATTTCCAAAAGGGCGTTTGAACTACCGACGTATGTGTTTTTTGTATATCCTTGCAAATGCTTGGCGCCTGCGTTGAGACTCAGGTTATCGGTAAATATTTTTTCATAAATTAATTCGGATATCAGCGAATATTTCTTGCCATCAGTTGTGTTATCCAAACTTATCAGCGGTGTTGCTTCGTCGGATTCCGAATAAATTCTGCTATAATTCGTATTTATATACGTTCCAACCAAATTGAGCGCAATGGACTGTTTATCTGACAATTTATATTTTAAATAGGCATCTACCACAGGCGTATTGGATTTTCTTTTTTCCTGAGATTGAGAACGTGTTGTTTCCTGCCTGTTTGAATAATAAATCAGATTATCAAGTTTACTGTGGTGATTACTCAGGATTTGATTTTTTAGAACAATGTTGATGAATAATTTATCCTTGGATACCAAATTATAGGAAAGATTCAAATCATGAAGCTGATAGCCAAACGGCATTTTTGCTCCCTGTGTCTTACGTTCAAAGGGATTGTTTGGAAAATTGAACACATCATCGCTGTCATGCCAGCGGCTTTTATAATCTCGGTAACTTAATGCATAGTTAAACCCAAATTCTGAATCTTTGTTGTTGATTTTTGCGACAATTTGATCATTTCCGAATCCAACCAAAAATGCGTTCATCAGATCGGTCATGACATAACCGCCGGTACTTTTTTCTTTCAGAATAACGTCAATTACAGCCGACACGTTTTCGTTTCCATAACGTGCTCCGGGCATATTGTAAAAATCAATGCGAAGAATGTTTTCCGGACGTATGGCCGATAAGTCGTTGACATCGGCTTTCACGCCATTTATCCGAATCTGTACACCGCCTCCATCCAAAGCGGATATTGTTCGGTTTGCTCCATTTATAACAATATCAGGTATTTGCATTTTGTTTAACAAGTCAAATCCTTGAGTAGACGTCTTGATTTGCATGGCATCGGGGAATAGGATTTGCTTGTTGTTTTTTTCAATGACCCGATTGGCCGTCACTACTATTTCATGCAATACCTGCGTGTTGTCGCTGATGGTGAGCGTACCCAAATCAATATTTTGCGTAACCGTCGGCAAGTTGATATAAGTATCCAAATAACCCAAGCATGTTATTTTTATCAAGTAATTGTCTGGCGTTACACTCAAAAACGTAAATTGCCCATCCAAATCGCTATGGGTACCTTTCACCAAAGAAGAATCATTTCGTAAAAGTAAAATGTTCGCATATTCTACCGG
>JAITNQ010000228.1 GCA_031290435.1 Candidatus Symbiothrix sp.
TGTTACATTTAATTTATCCGCTAATTTAGGTATGGATATATAGTTATTTTTCTGTATTATATCTAATATATTATTCAATCTATCAACGACATTATCAACGACATTATCAACGACATCATCAACGACATTATCAACGACATCAGTGACATGTCCATGGACATTTTCAGTGTTTTGACCACTCATTTGACCACTTTCATTTATAGGCTCATTTATGGGCTCATTTATGGGCTCATTTATGGGCTCATTTATGGGCTCATTTATGGGCTCATTTTGAGGTTTAATGACATTTTTATTTTTATTTTCAATGACATATACATGGTCATTTTCAGCGTTTTTACCACCTATTTTACCACTTTCGTTTATGGGCTCATTTATGGGCTCATTTATGATTTGGGAGATGTTGTTTTCTTTAAATGAGATTGTTGCCATTATGTTAATCCTCCTTTTTTAGGATGAGCCAATAACTTGTTTTTGTTTTACCTTCTCGTCTTATATAACCATCTTTTACCAATATTTCCAAATGTTTTTGAATGGCAGAAGGTGCTATTCCAATTTTTTCAACAAGTTCTTTTCGTGTAATATTCTGATTTAATATGATTTGATTTAATATTTCGCTTCTGCTTTTGGCCATTTGACCACCCATTTGACCACCCATTTGACCACCCATTTGACCACCTATTTGACCACTTTCATTTAATGTTTCATTTATGGACTCATCTGTCCTAATCAATCCGAAAGTCAAACAAACATACTCTCTTTCTCCATAAAAAGTTATATCATTGCCTGTTAGTTGTTTCCAACTTTTCAGTTTATCAATTCCAAATCCTATCGTTTCGGCAAGTTTGGCAAATCTGAACAGTTTGGCAATGGTAGGGTTGCGGGGTTTGGACATCATACTCGTTCCTAAACGTTCTACAGGTATGGGAAAACTGCCAGCATTCATAAACTCAACCCGATTGGTATAAATCCTGATACACGAATGGACAGGATTGAAATGGTCGGTGTGCATCAGCATATTGACAAGCGCTTCCCGCAATACCATAAACTGGGAATCATCGTCAACTGCAACACCTTCATTATTGATTTTGAAAGGCGTATCCACCAATAAGCGCAGTCGTTTTATCATTACATGATAGTACTCCCAAATATTTTCCTGTTCGGGAATACGGTAAGTATATCTCGTTTTCGCTTCCTGCACGGAATTTCCCGGAACCTCAATCAAGTCCATCCAAAAAGTAGGAACATGCCGATGAATGACTTCTGTTTTTCCAAACATTAATAATCCGGCATACGTCAAAAACCCTTTTTCATCCGTGATACCCAGTTTTTCACAAAACAAGTTATCATCGTAATCGACATAAGCAACCAATAAATTAAAGGCATTCAGATAATTGCGATAAGCGTGCAGTGAATCCTGATTCAACAATCCGATATGAGTGTCCGGTATCGCCAACTCGGAACGAATTCCAAATGACTGTTCCCGAAACATTGCTGCTATTTCAGTGTGAGTTGCCCGCTGGTCGCCACTCCCACAACGGATAAAAGTGTTGGTAGGCGTATTGAAATAGATTGGTTTCTGAAGCGATGAGGGCACGAAGAATGCTAAAACCGTTTTCCCTTCAATCATGTATTTATACGCACGTGCCGTCAGAATGGCATTAAACTTCTGAGAACGCAAAGAACTGAAGAAATCCTGTTCCAACTTTTCTGCATTGTTTACTCCGCTTATTTCATACTGTTTGCCTTGCTGTGCAACGCCCAACACAATCCACCCACCTGACGAATTGCAAAATGCGCTCACGGTTTCCCAAATATTATTGGGAAGGTCGCTTTTGGCTGCTTTTACTTCAAAATCATCCCATTCGATGTCTTGAAGGCGTTTTAATAGGTCGTCTTTTGTCATATTATTTATTTTTTTATCCACGAATTACACGAATTTTCACTAATTTCTTTTCGTGTTAATTCGTGAAATTGGTGGACTCGTTTTTTACCTGTTAATAATTGTTGCATCAATCCTTTTTTCTGCGCTTTCAAACTTGCCAGTTTCTTTTTGCCAAGGTCTATTTCCTTGTCGGCGGAGGAAAAGATATTGGCGATGGCGGTTTGTTCGGCAAGAGGCGGTAATGGAATTGTTAAATATGCATATTTTGAAATCCAATGACGTTCATGCCCCCCAATAGCGTATTTTATTTGTTGCATTGCTGCATAAACATAAATAATATTCACATTTTCTTTTGTTTTCAAGATTTTCATTGCAGAAGATTTTGCCTTAAAAGGAAAATCAACAAATTTTGTATCTGTTGTAAAATCATCAAAAATTATTACCGGAATATTTTCATAAACCCCGTTTATCTCATCTGTATATCCCAAAATAAATGTTTTACCAGCCGTTAGCACAGGAATTGTATATTTGTCATTATATAAAGTCGAACTCACCAAATAAGGTGTTGGTTGTTCATAATCTAAAATATCGCCCAATTCAACCGTTTCCCATTCTGTCCACGAATTACACGAATTTTCACTAATTTCTTTTCGTGTTAATTCGTGAAATTGGTGGACTCGTTTTTTCCCTGTCAGCAATTGTTGCATCAAACCCCGTTTGCGTTTTTGTAGAGACGCGATTAATCGTGTCTGAATATCAATGGCATTGTCCCATACGGTTAGGATTTCGGCAATTTTTTGTTGTTCGGGGAGAGGTGGAAGTAATATACAAATACTATAAAAATCTTTATGGTTTAAATCTGGAATTGTACTTGCTCCAGCTTTAATTAAAATTAAATGTTGTGTTTTCCTTTGTCTCAAAAATTCAATCAGAAACAATTTGTTTGCAAATTTTCTATTGTAATCAATTTTAAAAAAATTATTATGAAAAACACCTTCTACATCATGGATAACAATGCCTGTATTCCCCGTTCTTGTCATTAATACATCTTCGTAACTACATATTACAGATTTATTGGGGTTTTTAATATATTCTTCTTCCTTTGCATTATTCAAATATTGAATAGTTATGTATTTGTAACTATTGGGTTCATATTTCTTTAATCTTTCTGAAATAGGAATTTGTAGTCCTTGATTAACTTTACAAATCTCTCCCAACCTTTTCACCTCCCATTCCTCCGGAATAATTCCCAGCGAGCTATCTTTGTATCCTTGCGGTATATTGTTATTTTGTATCATTTTTCTTAGAATTCTTATTAATTCCTATTTTTTCTGCAAATGCAATCAAATTTATATCAGTACTTTTCGATAATTTATTTTCAATACTGCTTTTAAATGTATCTGCTTGTGCCCCTGCTGAATTGATAATATTCGCATAGAAATCAGCATTTCCAATTATTATATTCAAACAATTATCATTATTAGTAACAGGACTTAAAATATATTGACACACATCACCTGCGCGTGAAGACAAATCACCTTGCTTTTCAAACCAGTCATATAAGAATAAAAATTTATTTGCGTCAATTCTATAACCTGTAATATTATTACAAATTTGATTTTTAACATTGGTAATTGTTTCTTGTGTCTTTCGGTGGTCTAATTTCCCAATTAGTTTATAAACAATATCATTAGTGTTGGGAATTGCCAAACGCGAAGCCGCAATATCGTCAAGGTATCGTTTGCCTAATTCCGTTAAATTATCTGGTAATAGGTTCAGAAAATCTGTATCAATGAGATTGTTAATGACTTGAATCCAATAACTATTCTGTTGTTGTTGCCTTTGTTGATATAATGTGTTGGCTTGAACATTTGAAAGAGCCTCAATAATAGTTTCATTCAAATAACCGGTTAAGGCATTTTTTATGACTTTTGAAAATTGGAAAAATTGAAAATTTGGTATTATTTGTTG
>JAITNQ010000271.1 GCA_031290435.1 Candidatus Symbiothrix sp.
TTGGACAGGCATAGTCCTTTTGGCCGAATCTTCGGAAAATTCCATAGAACCCAATTACAAAGTCAACCGGAAACGAGAATTGTTAAACGCTACCCAGCAATACCTCTTGCTATTCTCCATCGCCGTATTAGCCGTATTAGCCGGTATCGCAAACAATACATTCACCACCGTTGTCCCCACCGTCCCTATAGTCCTTACAGCCCTTCATCTCCTTGGCGCCTACATCAGCTACCTCCTCGTCCAAAAGCAGCTCCACATCCACAGCAGCTACGCCGACAAGATTTGCTCCCTTTTCAAACAACAAGACTGCAATAATATACTCGAATCAAAAGCCGCCAAACTCTGGGACGTCTTTGGCTGGAGCGAAATCGGCTTGGGCTATTTCCTTGCCAATTTAATCATCTTAATCTCCTTACCACACTTGATCCCCTATCTGGCCATTATCAATATACTGGCTCTCCCCTACAGTTTCTGGAGCGTCTGGTACCAAAAATTCAAAGCCAAACAATGGTGCGTGCTTTGCTTGATAGTACAAGTCTTGCTCTGGCTTATTTTTGCAGTAAACCTTGGATTTGGCTGTATACAATTACCGGATTTCAACACGACAAGTTTAATTCACGGATTGATTATCGCCTGTATTTTCGGTACGATAATTTTGGGTATTAACATTTTAATTCCAAACTTGAGTAAAGGGATGTTGATAAGCTACTTAAAGCAGGAAATCAACAGCATCAAAGCCGATGAGGCGGTATTCCGGGCGATGTTAAAGAAACGACCTGCAATTGAAACGAATAAAGACGATTCTATCATCCTTTTCGGCAATCCGGATGCAAAATTACAGATAAGCATTCTCACCAATCCATTTTGCAATCCTTGCGCCCTGATGCACAAACGGGTAGAAAAGCTATTGAAAGATACGGAAAACAAGATAGGCATCCAATATATCCTGTCTTCATTTGCTCTCGAACTGGATTTTGCCAACAAATACCTGATAGCCGTTTATTTGGGAAAAGACACAGCGGCAAGTTGGCAAATCTATAGCGAATGGTTTGAAAAAGGGAAAGATTTGAAAGAGGAATTTTTCAAAGCGTTGAACCTGAATATGGAAAATCCGGCTATTGAAGCCGAATTTCAAAAACATGCCGCATGGCGAGAAAAAAGCAAATTAAGTGCAACGCCTACCATTTTGGTAAACGGTTATCCATTGCCGAATAATTACAAAATAGAAGATTTGCGCTATTTTACCGAATTTAATATGAATGTTAAATAACTATTGTCCAGGTTGTAGGCAATAGGCAATAATCCGATCAATTATGGCAAAAAATGCAACAAAATGAGTTTATTAAAATTATTAATTATCTTTGTGTTATGAAAACAATTAAAAAAATTCAATTAAATTCTATTTCGGAAAAATTTTCTGAAATGGAAATGGAACAAGTGATGGGTGGTTTTGATTTTGTATCGACGATACCTCCTGGTGATAGCGCTGGTGGTGAAAGAAGCGGACCGTGTCCCGCGCCCAAAAGAGGTTGCCCTGGACCTCATGGCGCTCGTATGAATGGCGGTATTTGCTGCTTGGGTATGTATAACGGAATTTTAAACAATTATTGTTACGCTCTATTGACGGGACTGAATATGTGTCCATAATTTGAAATAGGATCAGGCTAATGTAAAATTGATAAAAATTAAAATAAATATTCACCCATAAAAAACAAACAATATGTACCATTTTTTCAAACACGCGTTTATTTTTAGTTGCGCTATCATGGCATTAGCCTGTTCTCATCAGACAGCGCCCACCGGAAAAGCAAAGCTTACCGGTAAATTTGCAGGCGCCTTTCCGGATGAACAAACCTTTGCGGTTATAGTAAAGGTACCCAATTTGCTTGTAGGAATATCGAAACAGTTTGATGAATATGAAATCCACCGGGAACCTGACGGCAGTTTTTCACTTTCAATACCGCTCTTTTGTGATGCATACGGAATGTTTGCGGTAAATGGCGATGAATCCAATACCTGCGTTCTATCTCTATCTCCTGATAAGGAAACAAAAATAGAACTTTCGTTGGATGAAGAGAAGAGGATACAAGCAAAGGTAATAAAAGGGACTGAATTTACTACTGAAGAAACCAATAAATCAAACTTGTTGTATTTGGATTTCTATGAAAGAGCATATAGCGGTAGCTTTTTAGATAGCCTTCGATACGATATGACGCCCGAAGCATACCGTGATTATATCCTTCACAAGTTAAAAAAAGAGTTGTTAATTATTGAAAAGAATCAAGAAATATCGGATGATACAAAACAAATATTGTATAGAATAATGAAATTGGCTTTTTCAAGACAATTATTTGACTATGAGGGTGAGGTAAGGTATCTTTACGAGAAACAACAGCCTGAAAAAGAAGTAAATACGCCCGATTTTACACCGCTGAAACCCGACAAGTCATATTATTCTTTCCTTGCGTTTTTAGATATGAATAATCCGCCATTGTCTAATTATCCCTTTTATCCGAGAATATATAATTCTATACTGAGCAACAAGGTGTTGAATATTCCTCAGATTGACAGTAAACCATTCGCAGATTGGTTAAAGGAAGTAAAAACAATTATGGCTCCCTTGGTTGGATCGGATACCGGTTTATTTTATGATTTGCTGACGCTTCATGCTTATCTGCAACAATTCGGAGAAAGTAAGCCCTTATCCACGGGGCAAGTAGCAGAAATTAAATCTTTCTTCAAAAATCCTACCTATACTGATTTTATATTTGCGGAAAATGATACCTTGTTAAAACAAGCCTATTCTTCAAACGCAGACAATAAAAAAACGGTTGAATCAATTGTCTCTTCTTACAAAGGGAAGGTGGTTGTCATTGATTTTTGGGCTACATGGTGCGGCCCCTGTCTACAGGCAATGGAAGATATGAAACCTATGAAAGCGGAATTAAAAAATAAAGATGTAGTTTTTGTCTATATCACGGATACGTCTTCGCCGGAAGCGTTATGGAAAGAAAAAATTCAGGAAATAGGAGGCGAGCAGTATTACCTGACTGATAAAGAATGGGAAAGGATAACGCTTTCAGACAAATATGGGTTTAACGGTATCCCGACCTACTTGATTTTTGATGCTAACGGCGAGCTGAAAAATAAATTTTCCGGTTTTCCCGGTGTAGAAGAGATGCGGAAAATGATAGAAAAATTGTTGCCGTAAAATAATCAAAAAATAGCAGGATGGAGTCAAAGTTAACGATCATTATCCCCTTCCTCAACGAGCAATACGAAGTGGAAAATACCCTTCAAAGTATCCGGGAACATTCGTCCGATACGATAACAATTATCCTAATCAACGATGCATCCGACGACGGGTTTGATTAT
>JAITNQ010000106.1 GCA_031290435.1 Candidatus Symbiothrix sp.
AATGGCAATCAGGCAACCCTAATTACAGACAACGCCACGGCAGACGGTTTTCCGCTTGGTAGTACTTCTTACACGTATGATGCCAACGGTAACACCATTGCTGAAGGCTCTACTTCTATTTTGTACAACCTTTTGAATTTACCAGTACAAGTGCAACTCACCGCCGGGCGCAGCATAGAAAATACTTATGCCTACGATGGGCGCAAATTAGCCACCGTAGCAATGGAAAACGGGGAACTAAAGGAAGGCACTAAAACGTATAATGGTAATTTAGTGTTTGATAAAAATGGTGATTTAGAGTATGTTTTATTTAGTGAAGGTAGAATTTTACATGATAACGGCAGTTTCACTTTTGAATACCACTTAAAAGACCATTTGGGAAGTACACGGGTTGCATTTGAGCCTACTACAAGCGGGACGTCCGTAACACAGGAAAATGCGTATTATCCGTTTGGTGGGACAATAAATAATTTGAGTTGGTCGGTTTCTGACAACCGTTATTTGAGAGAAGGCAAAGAATATATTTCGGATTTTGGGTGGAATAAGCACGATTACATTGGACGGCATTTTGATTTGCAGAGAGGAGGAGGTTTACAGATTGACCCGATGTGTGAGAAATATTATAGTATTTCGCCGTATATGTTATTTGCAAATAATCCAGTAAGGTTTGTTGACCCAACTGGAATGTGGATTGAAATATATTATGATAATATAAATTATTAAAGTTTCCCATCATCTAAACAGTTAAAAATAAGCATAAAAAAAATAAAAAAAGTGGTGAAATATCGAAATAAATTACTAACTTTGAATGATTTATATTAAAAAGACAGTAATTTAAAAGATCACCACTTATGGGCACAAAGATAAGCAATTTAAGCGAGATAGCACCACTAATAAGCACAAAAGAAAATTTAGATGAGGGGGTTCTCGGTTTTATAGGACAATTCAAATTAGGGCGGTTATTGAAGCCCTACGCGGATTTCAAAAAACAAGGAGTAGGGTTTATTTCTATTTTAACGGCACTTATACTAAGTCGATTTGGCGGGATGAGTGTATCGGCTATGCAAAAGACGGGCATATTTGGAATGGATGAAAACACGATATACCGAATGATGAATACACCGCTAATTAATTGGAAATCAATAATATTTTCATTTGCAAAGCAATTTGTACGCTACACCAAAGAAAAAGGAGAAGAAGATCCGGAACAAATAAAATGTTTTGTTTTAGATGATACCGAAATCCCGAAAACAGGAAAAACGACAGAAGGCATAAGTAAGATATACAGTCATGTTAAGCAGGTCTATCTATTTGGATTTAAGCTACTTGTTTTTGCGTTTTGGGATGGAAAAAGTCTGATACCATGCGCATTTTCACTGCATAGAGAAAGCAAAGATACAGATAAGGCTAAAAATAAAAACTATGGATTGAAGGCATCGGAAATCAAAAAACAATTTCACAAAGACCGTCCGGAAAATAGTTGTGGATCAAAGCGTTTTGCTGAATTGGACAAAGAAAAACCATCCATAATATTGGAAATGCTGAAAAGCGCATGCCTTCATGGTTTTATTGCTTCTTATGTACTGATGGACAGCTGGTTTGTATCTGATTTCATGATAAAAGGTATTCGATCTCTTCGCAAAGGCAGGATGCATGTTATTGGGATGTGCAAAATGGATAAACGTAAATTTACGGTCTCCGGTCATGAGTATAACTCTCAGACTATTATTGCGAAAACAGAGGTACAAAAAAAAGAACTGCACACCTCTCGCAAATATCATTCAACATACATGATTGTTCATGCAGAATACAAAGGTGTACCTGTTAAATTATTCTATATCAAATATAAAAGGGCAACAAAATGGTCATTGTTACTTACAACAGATCTATCTCTTTCCTTTGCCAAAGTAATGGAACTCTATCAGATTCGTTGGAGTATCGAAGTGATGTTTAAAGAATGTAAACAAAATCTGCGTTTAGGAAAGGCGCAAAATACTGATTTTGACGGACAGGTGACCGATGCCGCCTTAACTTTGATTACTTACATGATTTTCGCCCTGAAAAAACGATTTAAAGATTACGAAACTATGGGTGGACTTTTCCGTGAAACTCAAGCAAAATTGTTGGAAGCAACAATTTATGAACGAGTCTTATGCTTATTTCTGGAAATTATGGAAAAATTGTTGGATATTCTTTGCATTGACATAGAAGAAACAATGAACAAAATAGTGGCAGACGATACAATGGCTAATGAGATTATGTTTTTATTAGATGCTATATATCAACGACATAACTCTCTTGCGAAATGTGAGGATGTCATCTGATAAACTAACTATGTTTTAGTAGTTTATAGAAATTTATGCCTCCTATTTCCTTTATTTTTTAGGGTGGGAAACTTTAGTTATTAATATAAAAATTAGTCATTATACTAAGACCGGATGGGATGCAACAAGATTCAACTTCGATTTTTTCCCAACGAATATCTCCATTTTGATTTATAAGGTCTTCAATTGATAAATCCGCTACTTTCTTTAGTCCTGCAAGGATAGATTCAGTGTTGATACTTTGTTTTCTTTTGTCCTCACTAACATTTTCACTTGGAACAGGCTGTTCTAAATCTAATGAAATAAGCGGTTGGTCGGGATTTGTCGCTATTGTCAGGACTGTTTCCAAATACCAATCCCAAAATTCAACTCTTTTGTTTATATCACCTTCTTTAATGAACGGATTTCCACCCGAATAAGCCATTGAAGCATAAAAATCAGTATTCCACATATCCCAATCAAAAGCATTATCATCTTCACCGTCATAATCATCAACTGTAAGAGCTGCACCGTAAGCTATACTTGCGCATAATGCTGTTGCGGACATGCCGGACAAGCCGACACTACCCTCAATTGATTCGAAATAGTTGACGTATTCATTAAAAAATGATTCAAACTCGTTTTTGTTGCCTGTTTGTCGATAGAGATAAGCATCTGCTTTACTGATAATTTCAAGCATTACACTATTATTTGGATATTCTGTGTTCCAAATTGGAAATACCTTTTTTAAACACTCAAAAAAGATTTTGTTAATAGTGTTGACATTCCCAATTGTTCCCAACAACTTAACTCTGTACTTTAATGGCAAATGTCCTGACTTGCTTTTTCTTACAATTTTCTTTAATTTCTTTATTTTTTCTTTCATGATTATATATTTTTGTATTACGTATCTGAAATAAGGATATCACAATTTGTGATATCCCCATTTTCAACGAATTCCTAATTCCTAATTCCTAATTCCTAATTCTCTTTCTTTTTCACCCAATATCCGAAATACGCGATGACAATAAAGCAAATCAAGGGCAGCACAAACGAGATACGCACCGATGAAAATGCCTCAAACCAAACTGCTTTGTCGATAAGAAAACCTTGCAGGGGAGGCATCAGACAGCCACCGCCGATAGCGAGAATTAATCCTGCCGAAGCAAGTTTTGCATCATCACCCAAGCCTTTCAATGCGATACCGTAGATTGTCGGAAACATCAGCGACATACATGCCGAAATCGCTATCAGACAATATAATCCGGTCATCCCATGTATGAAAATAGTGCATAGAGTAAAAAATGCTCCTCCGATAGCCAGAACTAAGAGTAAAATGCTCGGTTTGATGTATTTCAATAAAAATGTACAGACAAATCGGCTTGTCACAAAAATTCCCATCGCTATCATATTATATCCCTGAGCCGTAGATTTACTCATTCCCAATTCTTTTTCAGCATATTGAATAATAAATGTCCAGACCATAATCTGTACGCCGACATAAAATGTCTGAGCGATTACCGACCAGACATATCGATGATTATTAATCAGCCGTTTAAATGTCGCAGCGGTTGACGACGCCGAATTTTTGTCCGGAGAAACCACCTTCGGCAATTTTGCTATCGCAAAGATGATGAAGAAGATAAACACCACGCATCCAAGCATCAGATATGGACCGCTGACAGTGTCAAGGTCTGATTGTTGAATAGCGGCAAGTGCATCGGGATTAGCTGTTTGCATCAGTGTCCGTTCGGCTTCGGTAGCTTTATCCAGACGGGCGAGAATAAATTCCTTGGCAATCAACATTCCTGTCAATGAGCCGATAGGGTTGAATGCCTGCGCAAAATTCAGACGACGTGTGGATGTTTCTTCCGGTCCCATCGACAAAATATATGGGTTGGAAGTCGTTTCCAAGAATGCTAATCCGCAAGTCATCACAAAATAAGCAAGCAAAAAAGCCCAAAACGCCATTGCATTTCCGGCGGGGATAAAAAGAATGCATCCGATGCAATAAAGCCCCAGACCGACTAATATTCCCTTTTTGTACGTGAACTTTTTGATGAATATCGCCGCAGGAATTGCCATCAAACAGTATCCTCCGTAAAAGGCAAACTGAACTAATGAGCTTTCGAAATTGCTGATAAGCAGGATATTCTTAAACGCCGCGACCATCGGATTGGTGATATCGTTGGCAAATCCCCAAAGGGCAAAAAGCGTTGTGACAAGAATAAACGGGATGAGATAATTCACCCCGTTGAGCTTGAACATTGAGTTGTTCCGGTTATTTTCCGGATTGTTCATTTTCATAATAAAAATTATTTTAATAGTTCGTTGATGTAATTAATGTCTGTAATACCAGTGATTTCAGAAATCTTTTCCGGAGAAAATCCGACTTTCGAAAGATTGTTAACTGTTTCTTTGATAGTTTCGTCTTTTTCTTTGATAGTCTTTTTTTGTTCGTTAATAATTATTTCTTTTTCCTCAACAGATTTTTCGACAGCAGAATTAATAACATTGTCCATATCTCTGAATTGCATCAGCGACCGTTCATATTCTTTTCGTTCTTCCTGCGGTAATTGTTCTATTTCAGCAAGTTTGAATAATTTTTTGAATACTCTTTCCTGTAAGGCTTGCGGACGGTCCTGAAGTTTTGCCAGATTTTTTAGTACATACATCCATTTATCGACATCGCT
>JAITNQ010000114.1 GCA_031290435.1 Candidatus Symbiothrix sp.
TTATGTCGCCTTGCCTTACCATACCTCTTTTCCCATTGGTTTTCCCCATTCCACCTCGCCGGAGCACGATGTCACCGCGCTGGTTTTACCATAAAATGCCGCAAGTCGCTCTCTGGTAGTGCGGTGTTCTTTGTCAGGAACGGCAATTGGATCTAAAAACGTGTACTTAAGATTGCCGTATATCTTTTGCTGCGCCTTCGGGCGCTCTAATACCATAGTGTCCATAATGTTTATCGTTTAGGTTTGCGAAATAAATTAACGGAGGCAAAATTAGATAAAAATTTTGATATTTCCAAGCGCTTGCCATAAAAATCAAGACCACCCTTGTCGCGCTTACAGCCGTACTCGAAGTACAATTACTACCTTTGTAGTTTTAGTTCACTTAATGTTACACTAAGTTAGTAAGTTTATGGACAAAGTATGTGGTCTTGATGTGCACAAAGATACAAATAATAAATGAATTACACACGAAAAAAAATTCTCGCCTGCTTTTCCCAAAAAAGCCCGCTATCTTTTACTCAAAAGCCCGCCTGCAATTTTAAAAAGACGGCGGGCTTTTAAAATTTACTCAATAATCTTTTTTGAAAAGCAGGCGGACTTTTGGAATATTGACAACATGGCTGCGCATTGCGCCCGAAATATGGTAGAATACGACAAAAATATTTTGCCCACTGCCGAACAAAAACGTTTTGCATGGTACGTGAATCAAAAAGCGGTTTTCAAAGCAACGGAATGGGAGAATTACCGAAAAAAAACAGTATTAGTTATTTTAAATTTCTACCTTTAAAATATACCCTTTTTTCTTCAAAGATTCAATAGATATTGCTTTATCTTCACATAGAATTTTACGAAGATATGTGATTTGGACATTAAGAGCCAATGAATTGGCGTAGCTGCAATCTCCCCAAACTTGTTCAAGAATAAAATCTCTTTCTACAATAAAGTTAAGTTGTTGGACTAAAATCAATAAAATATCAGCCAATCTTAATGATAATTTCTGTATTTTTTCATTCTGTTCAATGGAACAGAGTGAATAATTAAAGACAGTATCTCCAAGTTTATAAATTTTTTCCTCCGGTTGATTCTTCTTTATGCTTTCAAACCGTTCCTTTATTTTTGCAATCAATTCTTCAGGATAGAACGGTTTTGGAATATAGTCATTCCCTTTCAAACTAAATCCTTTCAAACGGTCGGATTTTTCCGTTCTGTCAGTAAGAAAAAACAGGAGGACATTTTTGTCACAATTACGAATTTTTTGAGCCAATTCAAAGCCGTCCATTACAGGCATGTTAACGTCCAACAAAATCAAATCAGGTCGAATGGACAAAAAATACTCCCATGCAAGCTTGCTATTTTCTGCATAAATTACGTTATCAAATTCCTGTTCCAGAAAACGCTTTAAAAGCATGGAATTTTTCAAATCATCATCCACCAACAATAATTTTTTTCGTCTCATTGTTTCTTCGGTATTTCGATAATGAATGTACTTCCTTTTCCCAAAGTGCTTTGCAACGATATTTCTCCTTTGTGAGCGCGAACCAATAATTTAACGTAAAAAAGCCCTAAACCAATACCGGGAATATTCTTTTCTGTTGCATTTGCACAGCGGAAAAATCTGTCAAATACATAGTTACGTTCTGTTTCAGATATTCCGGAACCATTGTCTGAAATTTCCAACAAGTATTTATCTCCTGCGGAACGACCGACAATCCTAATCAAGGTTTTTCCTCCCGTATATTTAACGGCATTTTCCAATAAATTGCATATAATATTTTCGATATGCATTTTATCCGCTGCAATCTCAAAATCATCGTTTTCAAAATCAACTTTTATATCAAATTCCCTGTCGTTCGGAAAAGTTTGTTTTTCAATACACTGTTCAATTAATTCTTTAAGGTTGAATATGGATATATTTAAGGGTATATTTTCTAAATCATCAGCCATTACATCCCTTAATTTTGAAAAATAAGAAGAAAGGTTGTCTAATTCGTTGTGCGAGTTTCGAAAAATTTCTTCTTTCATTTCTGTATCCTGCATCATTTTATCATTTTTCATAAAAGAAATGCATAATTTGAGTGCAGTAAGCGGTCTTTTCAATTCGTGAATCATGGTGTGAATGAAATTTTTCCTTAATTCTTCAATGCGTTGCTGCCTGAAAATAGTGTTTATCTGATATACCAAACAGAATATCAGCAAAAAAGAAAGCATAACCGAACAAATTAAAGACAGTATCATTTTTTTCAATATTGTCCATACATTTAAACTGTATGACACACGGAATTGCTGTTTCTGCAAAATATTAAAAGGATAGGTTACTTCCAAAGCAGGACGGAAAATAGATGTATGATTGATTTTATCCGGATTCCATACTGTCGAATCCGTTGTTTCTATTTGTATTGCTATTGGAATCAATTCATTCGCCCGAAGCAGGGAATCCAGCCGTTCGGTTGTAAAAATACATTTTTCATTAACGAGAAACCTGTCAAGCGCATCGTATGCATCATGTTTACGGCCGGAAGGCGCTATCTCGAATTGATATTTTTTAATTTCTTTTCCCGATTTGTATAGGGAATCAATATATAGTGAATCGTACCGGATGTAAACAGGCGCATCGGTTGCTGCATTTTCATTGGTGATTATATAAATTTCAAAATTCCATCCTGTTTTGGTTTCGGAGACAGAATTACTGTTTTGTTCCATCTCCATATTGGCACGGATAATCACATACAGATTCTTATTTTTTAACTCATCCCGAAGTTTTCTGTCCGCTTCGGCAACTTTTAGCGTTTTTTCAAATAACTCATTTCCAATATGTTGTAGCAAATATAGATACTGATTGAATAACCAATAAGTTTGTGCTGCAATCACGGCGAGAGACACTATGATTGTCAGAATGAATATTAATTTAATTCGTTTTTCCATTTGATTCGTTTTTTTCGATGCAAAAATATGAAAATTATCCGGATGCAACAGCAATTGCTTTTCTTTCGTAATAATTTAGTAATATTCAAGTAACAGTTCAATAATAATTTCATTGCAATATCAATCTAACAACCACCTACCTTTGTATTCGAAAAAAACGACTTTTAAACAAATTTTGAAAGTTATTTTTTCAAAAGTTATTTTATTAATTCACTTAAATGTTTTTTATGAAAAAGTTATTTCTTTTGATGAGTTTATTGATTTCAATAAGTGCAGTAAATGCACAAAATATGAAAATCGTCTATCAGGAGCGACTTAAAACGCCTGGTAACGTAAAAGAGTTAAGTGACCCTGCAATTGCTGCGGCAGTTGCGGCACAATTGAATAGGATGAACAAGACAATGGTTTTGTATTACGAAAAGGGGGAAAGTTTTTTCGGACAATTACCTTCGGATAATAAAGAACAATCCGACTTTCAGAACAATGTGCAGCTTATACAAGCTAACGGTAGCTATTACAAAAGTCATAAAAAAAACGAAAGTGTTTCGCAGGAATATATTATGGATAAGACATTTTTGATTACTGAATCTTTAAATTCCGAATGGAAATTGTTATCTGAAGAAAAAAAGATTGGTAATTATTCGTGTAAAAAAGCGGTTAACGATAAGAACATTACAGCTTGGTATTGTCCTGATATACCTGTAAATGACGGTCCTTATCTTTATCAAGGACTTCCCGGTCTCATTCTGGAAATAGAAATGCCGACAAAAATAATCACTATGCACAGTATTGATTTTAACACCGATATTAAAGATAAAATCAAAATTCCTGCCTCCGGAAAAAAGATAAGCCGCGAAGAATTTAATAAACTTCTTGCAAAGAAAAAGGAAGAATTGGGAGTAAATGGAAAAAATCCTGTTACGGTCATAAAAATGTAATAATTAGATTATGAGGTGGTTGTTATTAGTTTTGTTTCTGCCAAACACTTGTTTATGTTTGTTTTCACAATCAGTTATCTCCGGGAGAGTAACCGAAAATGAAAACGAAGCCATTGAATTTGCATTAGTAACACTCAAACAGGTTAGCGATTCCGACTTTGTTCTTACGCCGGACGCTATATCGCTTCAGGAAGTTATAGTAAAAGGTCGTAAAACGGGAGTCTTTTTTGATAAAGATACCATTCGCTATGATATTAGTTCGTTTAAAGATGGTTCAGAGGTTGTATTGGGCGATTTGTTAAATAAGTTGCCTGGAATTGAAGTGGACGAGAAAGGAAGCGTTAAAGCACATGGGAAACAGGTTGATAAACTTTTGTTAAACGGACAGGATTTTTTTCAGGGGAATGCGCAAATGGCTACTAAAAACTTGTCGGCAAACATTGCTGAATCAATTGAAATATTGAATAATTACAGCGAATATTCTATTTTATCAGGATTCCAAAACCATGAAAAAACAGTAATCAATGTGGGCGTAAACAAGAATAAATTAGGAAAGATTTCCGGAAATCTTTCCGCAGGAGGCGGCATGAAAAATAAATACGAGTTTAGAGGCGACCTGATGCAACTCAGTTCAACATGGATGACTTCAATTATTGGTGCAGCCAACAATAACGGAAATGAAATTTTCAGTATAGAAGATTATATTTCTCTTCAGGGTGGAGTGACAGAATTTATTGGAAATCAGGAACAACAGAGTAGCATAACATTATCGGAAGAAGAACAAAAACTGCTTGTTCCCCGCAACAATGTATATGAAAGAAACAGTGGGCTTGCAGGCATGAATTTTTCGTATCAACCAAAAAAATCTTTTAAAATAAATTCGTACCTGCTTTACAATGATAACAAAGAATTTGCAAAAGAAAGGAATCAATTCATCTATTTTTTACCGGAACAAAGACAATACGAAACATCCAATAATCTGAATATCAATAATAAAAATAAATTATTCAGCGGGTTTGTAAAAATGAATTACCAACCATCCTCTCTTTGGGACATAGTGTATAAAGGACAATTTTCAACAACAGGGATATTTGAAAATACGGATGCAACCAATTGGTTGAAAGAACAACAAATACACGCGGCAGGATACACAAGTTCAACCTCAATCGGTACTAAACAAAATATAGCGGTAATGAAATCATTTAATAAGCATCTACTAATTTCAGAAGTCTCTTTTTTGTATGACGACAAACCTTTTTCATACGAAATGCAATCCGATTCGCTGCTACTGCCGATTCCCTTTATCCGGTACGATGATTATTACTATGGTAAGCAAGATACAAAACAGAAAAATACAGTGATAAATGCCAATTTTTCTTTTTTCTATAAATTAAACGAATCTTATTTTTTACGAACAGGACTTGGTTTTTCCATGACAGAACAGGCGTTTTGCTCAGGGATATACCAAATGAATCAGATGAAAAAAACGAGTCTATTACCTGATGAAAATTTGAAAAATGACTATTCGCTGCATAAGAACGATTACAATTTCAATCTGAATTTAGGCAAGAAAAATAAATAACTTATAATAGTTTTCAAAAAAAAGTATTATCTTTGCAAAAAAAATAGCAGAGATGAAAAAAGCAGATTTCACATATGATATAGATAAACATACAATGTTT
>JAITNQ010000156.1 GCA_031290435.1 Candidatus Symbiothrix sp.
GATGCGAAGATGAAGGAATTGAAATGGGAAAACGGCTACATCGTAGAATTCAAGGAAGGAATTCAGATAGTAGGAGAAGTCCCTATGTTGACTGAATTTGTCATATCCGCCCAGAAATTGACAGTCGGTGATGCTATTTTTGAGCAGAACTGGCCGGAAATGGGGTGAGAAAACAATGAATTCGAAATTAAACCTGAGTACCGGGAGTTTGTTTCCGGTATTTGGGTTTAGTTGTTCTTGTGTAATCTTATTAAGATACTAAAAAAAATGGCTATAACTTATGCTGCATTAAGTGCTGCTTTTGCCAATATTAAAGATGCATCTCCAGAAAATGTAGGGAAAATTATCGGTGGCAAGGTCGAATGGAATATCAAAAATACTCCAAGTTATAGAGATGCTTGTGCTATACGGTTTTCATACGCCCTAAATAAAGCGGGGGTCTTAATTAGTTCCAATGATAGCACCGTAAGTTCCGGTGCAGATGGGAAGTTGTATTTGTATAAAGTGAACGATGTAGAAAAATTGGTGAAAAACAGAATAATAACTACAAAAATACTCTCAGGGGTCATTTCTTCTGATTTTGTTGGAGAGCATGGAATTATCGTTTTCAGAGATTGTGATTGGAATGGCGCTCATATCGATTTATTCGACGGATCAAAAGTTGAAAGTAAAGACTATTCGGATAGATGTGGGCGAGTAACCCTTTATGTATTAACTTAATTATTGTTGATCTTTTTACGTAATCTGTTTTTATAAAAATTAGTTATGGTAAAATTTTTTTGTTTGATTATTTTTCTGTGGTTTTTATCCGTTTCTGTTTATTCCCAAACATGGTTTATGGAAGAACGGGGTGATATGTGTGGATATGTTGATTCATTGGGAGAAATAAAAATTCCTTTTGAATATCCAGTGGCATATAATGAAATATTTACCGATGCTATTGTCTTTGTCTTAATTTTAGAGGAAGGCAGAGGAGGAGTAATAAAAGCTATTGATAGAAACAACAGAAAATTATTTACAGTTTTCACTCACACTTATGGCCCTGATGATGTATTAGAGGGACTGTTCCGAATTCAAGATGACAGTACCGGATATATTGGATTTGCCGATATGAACGGCAGGGTGATTATACCTCCTCGATTTTTTTATGTAGGTCCATTCGGTGAGGGATTGGCAGCATTCAATACGGGCGGTCATATTGAACCGATAGATGAAGAACATACCACTGTAGTGGGTGGTAAATGGGGTTATATCAATAAGGAAGGAAAAGAAGTTTTTCCTGCTATTTTTGACAATGCTTGGTCCTTTTATGAAGGAGAGGCTAATGTGCGTATAGGAAAATATGTTTTTAACATATCAATTTCAAAAAATGAAAAGATAAATAAATTATTATGGCAGAATTAAATTTGGTAGAAACAAGCATAACGATATCCGGACAAAAAGTCCACTTTGCCCGACTGAATTTGTTCCAGAAATTCAACGCCCACCATCATGTTGAAATCGAAATAGATTTCGAAGAATTTGGCGGCAAATGGATGGACGACCCCACCAAAATGATTAAATACATCGGTGAAGACCTTAACATTATAATGAAACACAGGCAGACGGGAGAACAAAACCTGTTCGCAGGAATTATCACTAATGTATCGTTTTCTGGCTATCACGGGCAACAAAATTCGGTTATTATCACCGGTGCAAGTCCCACCATTAAATTAGATGGAATGCCGGCGATGGACTCTTTTATGGATTTACCTTTGCAACAAATCGTGAAGGAAGCAGTAAGTAATTCCGGGAATGGATGTTCGGTAACGGCAAATCCGAAATTCGGCAGCAAATTAGACTACGTTTGCCAGTACAACGAAAGCTGCTTTGATTTTCTGAACCGCTTGAGCTGGCAGTTCGGGGAATGGTTTTTTTATGATGGACAGGATACTTGTTTCGGTTTGAAATACGGCAATGAAACAATATTGGAATACGACAGGGAGATGACCTATTTCGATTTGTCGGCCAACCTGACTCCGCAGAAATTCAACCGCTACCAGTACCTGAAGCACGACGACAGAGGGATAGATACGGACGACCAGTCCGGCATTCCGGGTGTCCGCGGTTACTTGCAGGTAGCGAAAAGCCGTTCTGAAAGCGTTTATACTTCGGAAGTAACCGCACCCCTGATGCCCGACATCAATACAAAAAAAGATTTGGACGATTTGGTGAAAGCCGAGAAAAGCCGTGCAGTAGGCGGAATGTTGATCATGCGGGGGAAAACCCAGACCTGCAAAGTGAAAATAGGCGACACGGTAAAAATCCGTTTGCCGAAAAAGATGGATGTAGCAGTCAAGAGCGTGGATACATTTTTAGTGACGCAAGTGACGCACGTTGTGGATCAGGAAGGGCATTACAGCAACAGTTTTGAAGCTATTATCGACGGTATCGAAGCCATTCCGATGGCAGAACCGCGAATTCCGATTGCCGGTTCTCAGATAGCGACGGTCAAGAGCAACGACGATCCAAGGAAACAGGGACGTGTAAAAGTGGAATTTCAGTGGCAAAAGAGGAAAAACAAAACGACCAATTGGGTGCGAGTTCAAGCGCCGGATGCAGGAAGCAGTGGTAAAGTTTCCGGCAACAGAGGATTGGTCACCATTCCGGAAACGGGCGATACGGTCATGATAGGATTTGAATTCAGCAATCCCGACCGTCCGTTTGTAGCAGGTTCCGTTTTTACGTCGAGGACAGGAACGGGCGGCGGCGGCGGGAATAAGACCAAAAGTCTCACCACCCGCAGTGGTAGCACAATCACTTTTGATGACGACAAAAATGACGGAAACATTACTATTTCCGATCCGAGCGGGAATACGATTGTCCTGAATGGCGATAAAACCATCTCCATCTCAGCGCCGGACAAAATCAGCATCACTTCCAAGGAGATCATCATCAACGGAAGTGATTTGGTACATACCTTATCCGATAAGATGATTAAAGAGGAAAGCAAGAAAGATATAGTGTCTTCGGCCAGTCAAAACATCGACATCAAGGGAAATAGCAAAGTGATCATAGAAGGAACGGCTTCTCTTGAAGAGAAATCGGCGAAAGTTTCTATTGCAGGGCAAGCCAATGTGGCCGTAGATGGTACTATTATCAATATCACCGGAACAACAAGCACCAGTGTTAAAGGGATGCCTTTAACTTTAAATTGAAACCATGGCAGACAGACATAACCCTATCGCGCGTATTATAGAGAAATTGCAATTGCGTTGGT
>JAITNQ010000027.1 GCA_031290435.1 Candidatus Symbiothrix sp.
ATCAGGCGCAATCCTATGCAGCATCATTTGTATTGACTTTACAATATCTTTACGTTGCATCGAATTATTAATTAAAATTTTATGCTACAAAGCTACTCTTTTATTTTGAATTAACAAATTTCTTTTTGCGCAACAAAGGGAAAACGCCTTCAAATATTTAAATCATCCAATAATAACTTATATATTTCTGTCCAATCTTTTTTGTAAAGCCGGGTGGTCTTATCGGCAAGTTGAACTTTGTCGTCTGCTACCGGATCTTCAATAATATCATAGTCGTGACGATTCTTGGTAATCGAAGCATCTCTATTCAATATCACAAAGTTGAACCAATCGTCATTGTGCTTCGCATACCAAAAACAGAAAAAGCAGTGAAAAGAAAAGAAGTGTAACTAAATAGGAATCAGCACTTCCATTGTTTGAAATTTTAATGATTAATACTTGTTTTATTTATAAGAGGGCAACCACAAGGGATTGCCCTACAACTCTTTCAACTCTTCATTATTCAACCTGTCCCTTATTTTATGGAATTCCTTTTGCGCCTGTTTCATCTTGCGGAGCGACCGCATAAAGCTGTGATACTCCTCTTCGGGAATATAAATGCCCCCGTCGTCGTCCGGCCATTCATCTTGCCGGTATTTCTCTTTCTCATCCATACTTTTTAATTGATTTTCACGAACTCCACCCGTCGGTTCTTCGCCCTGCCCTCGTCGGTGCTGTTGTCGGCAATGGGAGAAGTCTGTCCTTTACCGACGGATTGAAGGTGGTCTTTAGCAACACCCATTTCCACCAATTTATCGACAACGGCTTTTGAGCGTGCATCGGAAAGCGTTTGGTTGGTGGCTGCCTTGCCGAGGCGCTTGCCAAACTGTGCCTGCGCTGTGCTGCAAACGAACAACAGCGCAAGACCAATGAATGAAAATCTAATTGCTTTCATTGCAGTTTGTTTTTGACTATTTTACTACTTTAATTCCTGCCGATGCTTTGCCATCTTCGGTGAGGCGCAGGATATAAACCCCTTTGCCAAGCGATTGCGTATTGATGACCGCTTGACTGCCTCTCATTTCCTGCCGGGCGACAAGTTTGCCGGTCATATCGAACAGTGTCAGTGTTCCGTTCCGTATTTCCCTGTCTGCTATCACATGTAAGGTATTTTCTATCGGATTGGGATAGATGGAGATGCCGCTTAACTGTGCAGAAACAGCTTCTATGGCCGACGAGTTGCATGTAGCAAATTGTGCCGTATAGGTAATATCTGCCGTAACATTTACCGTACGCGGATTGTCGAGGTTGCCGTCATTCCAACCGGTAAAGACAAGGCCGCCTTTGGGCAAAGCAAGCAAGGTGATTGCACCGCTGTGATTGGCCGAAGTGTTGACGGGCGTAGTGGTTACAAAGCCACAACCCGCAAAACTGTAGGCATCGCCTTTGGCTACATCGATCGAAAGGACCGTTAAGGTGTTCAAACATTCGGCTTCCTCGAAATTGGCAGTTGTCCATCCATTGTATTCATTCCAACGAGTATATGGATTTGCAAAAGCAGTCAAAAATTGACTCATCGTACCGCAGGGAATAATGATTTTTGTAGTTGCAGGGCAATTTTCAAAGACGTTATACAATGAGCCATCCCAGAAAATAACGCCTGTTCCTAAAAAGACAATTGTGTCAAATGGAACGGTACAATCGGGAAAAAGACTTGCGTCTTCTCCGAATGTAACTTTATGCAAAGCAGGAAAGGTAACGGGCGTAATGTCTATATCATTATAGAACATATACTTTGGAAATACAATTTCCCGCAACGAGGAACTTAACAAATCGTATGCACTAATAGCATAAGCCCCAATTCTGAAAAGACGATAAGTCGTACCGTTATTGACTATCGTTTCAGGCAAAACCCACTTTGTTACACTTGTCGGAAAACTATTTACCGACTTCAAATTTACGCCATCAATTCCATTATAAGGACTGATTTCGTAGGTACAATTTACACCGCTTGCATCAGTGTAGTTGAACTCTTGCGCCATTGCGCTGCTCGAAAGAGCGATTGCTGCGAGGACGGCTACTGTCTTCACCGCGTTCCTCAAACTGATTCTAAAACTTTTCATCTCTTTTTTAAATTTGTATTTTTAATTTGCAATTATATCAAATTGACAATGCAAAGTTCGGGAAGAAAAAAATTACTGCAACCCCCCATAGTGGGGGGATTTTAAAGTAGAGATGCAAATCCCCCCATTTTGGGGGGGATGAAGCCGGAAGAATGTACTACCTTTGTATCGTGAATGAAGTCACTAATATATTGATAGTTAAAAAAATGAAAAAGGGAATATACATTGTTATGCTTGCTGCGCTGCTTCTTTGCAGCACAAGCCTTTTCGCGCAAAAATACGACCACCGCAACCGTTATATAGATTCACTTGAACAGGTTTTGACAGTTCATCCACCAACAGGCAAAGATTTACTTTTGATTTACAATGAATTGGCGGCAGGCTACCGACGGTCGGACAGGATAAAAGCGATTAAATACGCCAGCAAAGGCATCCCTCTTGCCAAGCAATTTGAAAGCCCATCGTATTCAGCCTATTTGAATCAAACGATAGGGATATGTTATTATGGTGCAAGCCAATACGACAGCGCCCATTATTATTATGACAAGGCGTTAGGATTCATTGAAGAGATGAAAACAATTAAAAGATATTCGGAAGAGGAAATTGACGATATATATTCGTCTATATATGGAAATATCGGAAATTTTTATAATATTCAGGGAAAGCATTATGAGGCAATAGAATATTATACCAAAGCCCTGAAAATCTTTGAAAAATACGATTGGAAAGAAAGTCAAGCCATTGCATATATGAATATCGGGGAAATGTATAAGTTGATGAGTAATTACGAGCAGGCAGAAATCAATTTTACAAAATTAGACGCTATCGGACAGGAAATTAAAGATTCATTGATAATCATGTATGCCGACAAGGAATTAAGCGCGTTGTATCTGGCACAAAAGAATTACGGCAAAGCATTGGAACACGCCGAAGCCGCCCGCAGTTACATCTTTTCCCATCCCGAAGAAGGGGAAGTCGCCAAAGCCTTTGTTTTTAATTTATTTGCCCAAATCTATTTGGAAGGATATAATGATATGGGTAAAGCGGAAAATTATGTCCGCCAAGCGCTGCAAATAGCCGATTCGACGGAAATTGAGCCGCGCGAAAAATCAAACTCCCTTGCTTTGCTTTCCACTATTTACCTGAAACGCAACGAATGGCGCAAAGCCGAACAAGCCGCCCTCGAAGCCCTTGCTACCGACGATACAGAGCCTGCCAATACATTATCCCTGTACGAAAATCTGGCAAAAGCCTGTTCTCATCTTGGAAACGCTGCCAAGTCTGATGAATACATTGACAAGATGCAAAAATTGCAAGCCTCGTGGTCGAACAAGCACTACCAGTCGGCTATCCGCGAAATGGAAACAAAATACGAGACCGAAAAGAAAGAAACAAAGATAGCCACGTTGGAAAGCGAGAATCAACTGATGATTTGGTTAAGCCTTGCCGGAGGCGCGGTATTACTGCTGGCATTGGCGGCTTTCTTTTTCCTCTGGCGATGGACGGTACAGAAGAAACGCCTTGCCGAAAGTCAAATCAAACAGTTGGAACAGGAAAAGCAGTTAATCGCCACGCAATCCGTACTCGACGGCGAAGTGCAGGAGCGCATCCGCCTCGCCCGCGACCTGCACGACAGCCTCGGCAGCATATTGGCTGCCACCAAATACAATCTGGTCGATATAAAACAAATATCCATGTTTGGGGAAGTGGATAAGGAACATTTTAACAAAGCGGTAAGCCTTTTGGACGATTCGATGGACGAGATGCGCCGCGTAGCCCATCACCTGATGCCGGAGCCGCTCAGCCGCGTAGGACTGAAACAGTCGGTAGCCGACTTCTGCAACACGATTCCTATCGTGAAATTCTCGTACTATGGCGACGACACACGCTTCGACCCCAAATTGGAAGTCATGGTTTACCGCATCCTGCATGAACTTGTAACCAATGCGCTGAAACACGCCAAAGCAAAAAATATTATCGTGCAAATCGTCCGCGAGCCGGACCGCATTGCCCTTACCGTATCGGATGACGGTTGCGGCTTCGACCTGTCGGCAGAATCCAAAGGCATGGGGTTGCGCAATATCCGTACCCGCGTAGAATCTTTCAACGGCAATCTCGACATAGATTCTCAACTCGGCGAAGGCACAGGAATAAGAATAGAATTTCAAATTACGAATTAAAGATTACGAATATGAACCAACAAAATAGTCCCCGTTCGCAATTCGCAATTGAAGTGGCGATAGTGGATGACCACAAGGTAATAGCCGACGGGCTGGAGATGTTGATTAACGGTTCGGACACCGTCCGCGTGATTGGCAAGGCTTATTCCGCAGCCGAGTGTCGGGAACTCCTGAAAGCGGGGCAACCCGATGTACTGCTGCTCGACATCAGTATGCCTGACGGTAACGGCATTGACCTGTGTCCGGAAATAAAGAGGAAATACCCGCAAGTAAAGATACTGATGCTGACAAGCTATGGCGAACTTGCCACCATCACCCAAGCTTTGGATGCAGGGGCGGACGGCTACATATTGAAAAACGCCATGCCGGAAGAATTATTGGAAGGCATCCGCGTCGTGGCTGAAGGTGGGCGTTTCCTGTGCGACCGTGTAAACAGCTTGATGCAGAACTATGAGAAACACTTGCTGGATTTTACCCGCCGTGAATTGGAAGTGCTGCGTTACATCCGTGAGGGATTGACAAGCACAGAGATAGCCGACAAATTGTTTCTGGGTTTTGAAACAATACGCGGCTATCGAAAAGACCTGTACATAAAACTGAATGCCCACAGCACCCGCGAACTGATAAGTAAGGCGGTGGAATTGGGGCTAGTGTAGCCCTGTCCCGCACGTGATGCAGGTTGGGACACCGGCAAATTCCATTCTTCCAAGCGATTCATTCCTCCAAAATGATAAAAACAACAATTTGAATTGAAAATCAACGGAGCTAAATGCGCCCACCCCAAGAATAATCAGGTTAAATATTTTTAAAAATTAGCATAAGTACGTTTTTCTTACTAACTTTGTTGCGAATTGAAAGAGACAATTCCCATAAACCGTCTGAGATGATAAGTTATGTAGCGTATGAAATATTCATTTACTATTGATTTGTATTTAAAAAGATATATTGTCTTTATCTTTTTCCTGATTTTCGGCCTTCTTTCACAAGCGCAACAGGTCGTTTTGAATTTACAGGATTGCCGAAACTTAGCGATAAAAAACAACAAGCAGTTGAAAATCAGCCAAGAACATTTAAAAAAAGCAGGGGAGGAAAAAAAAGCGGCATTTACTCAATACCTACCCGATATTTCTTTTACCGGAGCTTATCTTTACAATCAGAAAAAACTCTCTATTCTGGGCGAAGATAAATTTTTGCCTATCGGTACCTTGATGCCGGACGGAAGTTTCGGTTTCACACCCGAACAGATAAATAACGGATGGACCATGATAAACGGCAGCCCGACACCCCTTGATGTAAACGGAAACCCTTTCAATCCGGCCAACGAACCGGATAAAATTCTCTGGAAACAATATACGACTATTCCGAAAAAAGAGTTCGAAATGGATATCCACAATGTTTTTATAGGAAATATCTCCTTGATTCAACCGCTTTTTATGGGAGGAAAAATCGCCGCCTACAATAAAATCACCCGCTATGCGGAAGAATTGGCGAACACCATGCATGACGCCGGTTTACAGGAAGTAATCATTCAAACAGATCAGGCTTACTGGCAAACGGTTTCTTTGGAGAACAAACACAAACTGTCGGAAAACTATGTTGCATTGCTCCGGCAAATGGACCATGACGTGCAGGCAATGATTGCCGAGGGTGTGGCCACCCGTGCCGACGGACTTTCGGTAAAAGTGAAGTTGAACGAGGCGGAAATGATTTTGACGCAGGTAGAAAACGGATTGCAATTGTCAAAAATGCAAGTATGCCGCTTGTGTGGTTTGCCTTTGGATGAAACAATCGTTTTGGCGGACGAAAAAGAGGAAAGTTTCCCGGTAAATGAATACCCGGCTACGGCAAATGTCAACGAAGCGTTTGCCAAGCGTCCGGAACTGAAAAGCCTGAATATAGCAACTAAGATTTTTGAAAAAAAAGAGGCTATTGTGTTGTCGGATATGCTCCCTTCCCTTGCATTGACGGGTAATTACCTGCTGTCGAACCCCAATTCGTTCAACGGATTTCAAAATAAATTCGCCGGTTCGTGGCATGTAGGTCTTCTGCTGAATGTGCCGGTTTTCCATTGGGGCGAAAAACAGCACAAATTACAAGCGGCCAAAGCGGAAACCCATATCAAACGATTGGAGTTTGACGAAGCAAAGGAAAAAATTGAGTTGCAAGTCAACCAAGCCGCATTCAAACTGAGAGAAGCGCAAAAGAAACTCATTGCTTCCGGCCGAAACAAGGAAAGTGCGGAAGAAAACCTGCGATATGCTAAACTCGGATTCCAAGAAGGCCTTATCCCTACTTTGAATGTTATGGAGGCGCAAACCGCATGGTACAAAGCACAATCTGAATATATTGACGCCCGAATCGCCGTCCGCTTGGGACAAACCGAATTGGAAAAAGCATTGGGAATTATGAATTATAAATAAATGGTCTTATATCTAACGTCTAACAGTCTAAAAAATGGATACAAACGCAAAGATTACACGAAAAAATAACATGTTGCTGGCCTTTATCAGTGTGATAACAGTACTTGTATTAATTGCAGTTGCAGGTTGGCTTTTCCTCAAACCCCAGTCCGCAATCATACAGGGACAAGTGGAAGCAAGTGAAGTGAGGGTCTCCGGAAAAGTCCCCGGCCGTATTCTGGAACTGAGGGTGAAGGAAGGCGACATCGTCAGGAAAGGTGATACCTTAGCGATTATCGACAGCCCGGAAGTCTTAGCCAAACTCGAACAAGCGCAAGCAGCGGAAGATGCGGCTCAGGCGCAGAATGCGAAAGCACTGAAAGGCGCCCGTGAAGAACAGATTGCAACAGCATACGCACTCCGGCAAAAAGCCATAGCCGGTCTGGATATTGCCGAAAAATCCTATAAAAGAATTCAAAATCTTTACAACCAAGGCGTTGTATCCGCACAAAAACGGGACGAAGCCGAAGCAAATTTTCAAGCCATGAAAGCAACCGAACAAGCAGCAACCGCGCAGTACCAAATGGCTGTAAACGGCGCGGAAATAGAAGATAAATCCGCAGCCCAAGCCTTGGTAAATAAGGCTAAAGGGGCTGTAGATGAAGTAACATCCTATATCAGGGAAACCTATCTGCTGGCGCCTATTGACGGCGAAATAGCGGAAATATTCCCGAAAACAGGAGAATTAATAGGAACAGGCGCTCCGGTTATGAATGTACTCGACAAACAGGATAGCTGGGTCGTTTTTAATGTAAGGGAAGATTACCTGAAAACAATGACTGTCGGAAAAACAATCAACGCCTATGTCCCTGCTTTGGATATGAAAATCAAATTGAAAGTGTATTACCTGAAAGACCAAGGTTCTTATGCGTCTTGGAAAGCCACCAAAGTCAGCGGCCAGTATGACCTGAAAACTTTTGAGGTAAAAGCACGACCGGAAACATACTCAGAAGAATTGTATCCGGGAATGTCAGTAATAATTGATAATTTTTAATTGATAATTTTTAATTAATATGCAGTACCTGTTAAGGATAGCCGGACGTGAAACCGGGCGAATATTTTCAGGCAAAATCTACTGGTTTTGCATGTTTTTCGTTCCGCTGTTCTCTTGTCTGTTCTTTTTATCCCTGATGCACAAAGGACTGCCTATCGCCCTGCCTATTGCCATAACAGATATGGACAACACATCCGCTTCCAGAAGTTTAGTGCGTCAGTTAGACTTACTGGAAGGCTTACATGTAACGGCGACATACAACAACTTCAACGAAGCACAAACGGAAATGCAAAAAGGAAATATTTATGGAATCTTTCTCATTCCCCGCGATTTTGCACAAAAAACCGTTTCCGCCAAACAACCGGTACTGTCTTTTTACACCAACAATTCCTATTTGATTGCCGGTTCGCTCGTGTTCAAAGACATGAAAACCGCGGCGACATTAGCTGCCGCATCGGTTGCCTTACAAACGGGAAAAGCCAGAGGTTATACCGACCAACAAGTGATGGCAAGCATACAACCCATCGTGATTGAGGCGCATCCTATCGGAAATCCATGGCTGAATTATTCCGTTTACCTGAATAATGTGATACTTCCGGGTATCCTCGCTTTGATGGTAATGTGTACAACGGTCTACAGCATCGGTATCGAAATAAAGGAAAAAACAGTCTGGGAATGGTTGCGAAACGAGCAGTCTTCCATTCTTCCCTCCCTTGCCGGAAAACTCCTGCCGCAGACCATCCTCTTTTTATTGGTAGGTTTGCTACTGTATGCCGTATTGTATGTTGTAATGCAGTTCCCGATAAACGGGAATATCGGAAGCATGCTTGTCGCACTGTTTTTACTCATCACCGCTTCTCAGGCTATGGGTGTGTTCATGATAGGCTGCTTACCTACCTTACGCTTGGGCTTGAGTTTTGCCTGTCTTTTCGGAATGATTGCATTTTCCATTTCGGGCTTCTCTTTTCCTGTAAATGCGATGTATCCGCAGATACAGGCTGTAAGCAATGTCTTTCCCTTGCGGCATTATTTTCTCATTTATGCAGACCAAGCGCTGAACGGAAGAGCCCTTTTTTACAGTTGGCCGCATTATATAGCCTTACTGGGTTTTGGGTTTTTGCCGGTACTCACTTTGCGCAATCTGTCCTGGTCGTTAAAATATGCGCCTTACAAACCCTGATATGAAGTTGGCAAATACGATATCAAAAGGGATTTTCGATTGTTTCAGTATATGGGAACAGGAATTACAACTGATACGGAAAGATCTCGGGGTGGTGCTCATGTTCATCATTGTACCTATTGTCTATCCGGTTCTGTATGGGTTGATATACAATACCGAAACGATTAGTGAAACGCCTTTGGCTGTTGTCGATGAATCACACAGCGCTTTAGCCCGCGAATTTGTCCGGAAAATAGACGCTTCCCCCGATGTCCGGGTCTTCGCTTATGCCGCCTCCCTTGAAGAAGCAAAGGAATGGATGAACCGCAAAAAAATATACGGTATCCTACTGATTCCCTCCGATTTCAACAGCAGAATCAACCGGGGTGAACAAGCAGTAACAGCCTATTACGCAGATATGTCGAGCATCCTGTTTTATCAGGCTGCACTATTGGCAGCCACAGACGCCAGCTTGGAAATGGGAAAAAAAATTCATATAGGAACCGAACAAGCCATCAAGTCGGTTTATGTTCCGCTTTACAATCCCCAGAAAGGGTTTGCTTCTTTCTTGCTTCCGGCCATCCTGATATTGGTGATTCAACAGACCTTGCTACTGGGAATCGGCATACTTTCCGCATCTTCCCGGGAACGCAACCGGGGATACTTAATTCCTTGCAATAAAAGATATGAAGGAACGCTGCGGATTGTCTTCGGGAAAGCTTTAGCCTATCTTGTTATTTACATCTCTGTTTGTATCTGGGCGCTTGTAATCGTTCCACACCTGTTCAAAATACCGCAACTGACCAATTACGGAATACTTGCGCTTTTTGTTCTGCCTTTTCTTTTGTCCGCTGTTTTCTTTTCGATGACCATTGCAAGTTTCATCCGGGGAAGGGAAACACCGATGATGGTATTGGTATTTACTTCGCTTATTTTCCTGTTTATTTCCGGCGTATCATGGCCATTATCAGCTATGCCGGACTATTGGAAATACTTGAGTTACCTTATCCCTTCTACCTTTGGCATACAAGGATTTATCAAACTAAATTCCATGGGAGCCGGTTTATGGGAAATTGCTTTCGAATACCGGATGCTATGGCTGTTGACGGGATTTTATTTTATTACCGCTTGTTTAATATATCGCAGACAGATTATCCGAATATGAATCAACCATTAGCAGAACGCATGCGTCCGCAGTCATTAGATGATTATGCAGGACAAAAACACTTGGTCGGAAAAAACAGTGTGCTCCGGAAAATGATTGATTCCGGCCATGTACCGTCTTTCATTCTCTGGGGACCTCCGGGCGTAGGAAAAACAACTTTGGCCAAGATTATTTCCAAGCAGTTGGATATTCCTTTTTTCACGTTGAGCGCTGTTAATTCCGGAGTGAAAGATGTACGGGAAATATTCGACAAAGTCAAATCAAATAATTTTTTCAGCCAGCGAAGACCTATCCTTTTTATTGATGAAATCCATCGTTTCAGTAAGTCGCAGCAGGATTCCCTGTTGGCTGCCGTTGAAAACGGTACCATTACGCTGATTGGCGCTACAACCGAAAATCCATCTTTCGAAGTTATCCGTCCCTTGCTTTCCCGCTGTCAGGTTTATGTACTGAAAAGTTTGGACGAAAACGATTTGCTTGCGCTGATAGAGAAAGCCCTGAGTGAAGACCCCGAATTGAAAAAGAAAAAAATAAGGATTCAGGAAACAAGCGCCTTGTTACGGTTTGCAGGCGGAGATGCGCGAAAATTGCTCAATATATTGGAACTGGTTATTGAAGCGGAAGAAGGGGACGAAGCAGAAGAAATTGTCATAACCGACGAAAAAGTAATTGATCGCCTCCAAGAAAACCCGGTGGCATACGACAAAGGCGGTGAAATGCATTACGACATCATTTCCGCCTTTATCAAATCAATCCGGGGAAGCGACCCCAACGGCGCTATTTACTGGCTGGCTCGCATGGTAGCCGGAGGAGAAGACCCTAAGTTCATCGCCCGCCGCTTGGTCATTTCCGCTGCGGAAGATATCGGCTTAGCCAATCCGAACGCCCTGCTGTTGGCTAACGCCTGCTTCGACGCCTTGACAAAAATCGGCTGGCCGGAAGGACGGATAATTCTCGCCGAAACAACCGTTTATCTGGCAACCAGTCCCAAAAGCAATTCGGCTTACATGGCCATAGAAAACGCTTTGGCGGAAGTGAACCAATCCGGAAACCTCCCTGTCCCTTTACACCTTCGGAATGCCCCAACCCGGTTGATGAAAAACCTGAATTATGGAAAAGATTACAAATACGCCCACAACTACGAAGGTAATTATGTGGAACAGGATTATCTACCGGAAGAAATAAAGGATAAACAATTCTGGTTCCCTCAAAATAATACACAGGAAGCAAAGATTCAAGAACATATCAGAAAACTGAAAGGTAAATTGTAATACAGACTAAATTTATACAATGATAAAATTATTACTGATTGAAGATGACGCAAATTTGAGCTATATCATAAAAAACAGCCTCGAAGAAATTGTGGGCGATTACGAAGTAAGTATTGCTACAAATGGAGAAGAGGGATTTTTCATGTTAGAAACTGTTCGTCCGGACATTATCGTTTCGGATATCGAAATGCCTGTCTTGAACGGATGGGATATGGTAAAGAAGATACGACAAACCGACACGGAAATCCCAATAATATTTGCTACAGCGAAAATTTCTTTCAAAGATGTTATAAACGGTTATGATATAGGTGGAAATAATTACATAAAGAAGCCCTTTTCGCCGGAAGAATTGGATGCGCATATTCAATCGCTTATTCATTTGAAAAGTCAAAAAAAGCTATACTTACAAAGGTCTTCCTATCAAATAGGTAAATATATATTCACGCCTCAAAATAACCTTTTAGCTTATGATTCGACAATTCAAAAACTAACAACCCGGGAATCACAAATTCTGGAACTGTTCGTTAAAAATAAAGACGAAGTATTAGAAAGAAAAGATATTTTGATGCATTTTTGGAAAACAAACAATACCGCCTCTTCCAGAAGTTTAGATGTCTTTATTACCAAATTAAGAGTGTACTTATCAAAAGATAACTCTGTCAGTATAAGCAATATCCGGGGAGTTGGGCTTATTTTTGATTTTGATTGACAATACATTTTCAGCGCTATTGATGCTTTTGCCTTGATTCCATAATATCTTGTCTATTTGCCACAGCCCAACCCACAAGGTTTTGAATATGCGGAAGCAACTCTTTCCCTGCTTTGGTCAGGCAATATTCAACTTTCGGAGGCACTTCGGCATAAGCTCTCCTATTGACCAAACCGTCAGCCTCCAATGAACGCAATGTTACCGCCAACATGCGTTGGGAAATGTCTCCAATGGATTTCTGAATATCGCTAAAACGCAAAATTCCATTCACACTTAATGAGATAAGCACTAATAGCGACCATTTGTCACCAAGCCGGCTAAGAATATTCCGTACCGGACAATCGCCAACCGCTAAAAAAGTTTTCATAGTTTTTCTAAAAATATCATTCTGTGATCAACATTACGAATAATCACCTTTCCTATACAAAAGTAAACTAAACTTTTTTGATTTCAAACACAAATAAAATGAATTTATGTCAAAAAAAT
>JAITNQ010000203.1 GCA_031290435.1 Candidatus Symbiothrix sp.
GGAATCTATGAAAATGTTGAAATATGGGGTACATCCGGTACACCTGGCGACCCGCAGAAATATTATCCAAAATTAAGTTATGCTACGACTCCGCAGGCAAGTTCATACGTCATTAAACCGGAAGGAACGGCAAGTGGACTTAGAAATAAGTCCGGCGCTTATTCCAATCCGAACGGGATCATGCATGTACGATTCGATTACGCGGTGGATAGCATCTATATCAAATATACCCTCACAGGGACGCCGTCGTCTAATGCAGGTACTGGCATAGGTATTGGGCCTATCACCTTCTCTTGTCCGATTGTGATGCCGCCTGTCAATGAGGCCGGACTTTCCTTGCTGAAAGAAGCGCCGGATAGTATTTCTCTCTGCAAGGAAGTAACTTTTACATATAGGATATACAATGCTAATTGCGATCCAAAGTTGGTTAATTTCAACGATACATTGCCTACGGGATTGTCATGGGTTCCGAATTCTCTATCGGTAGATGCTGCATCACAAAGTGGTACGTATGCAGTAAATGCCTATGGCGGAAGTGTAAAAGCATTGAAGATTACAGATCTGATTGCTTTAGGCGGTACAACTACCACCTTCACCATCAAAGCTACTTTCGATGATAACGCTCTAGGCGGCAAATACAATACAGGTTATGCGGATATTGCCTATAGATATTTTAAGGATGGTGTGGAAATAGATGGAGCATTGCAAAGTTGCGACAGATTCTTGGGTTGTGGCTCGGAGACTTTCATTGTGGCGACAGGCAGCCCGGCAGATCGTTATAAACCGATTATAACGTCAATCATCGGCCCGAGTTGTTTCTCTCCCAATGAGGTGTTGACATTTAAAATCAATGTATCCAATCTTAATCTTACAACATTTAGCAATGTTGCGTTGAATATTGATTTTACCGATTCACTTACTTTGGTGCCACCTATCACTTCCGACCTGACTCTCGGTACTCTCATTCAGAATAGCTTGGTTTCCTACAGCTTTGAAGGATTCTCCATTCCACAAGATGTCGGTACTGATCCGTATACGATAACATTCAAGGTAAAAGTGCCTGCTAAAGCACATTTAAAACATGTATGGGTGGATACCGGAAACGTAGATGCAGATGGTAATCCTATCTTTGAAGAAACGGATGAGATTGAAGATTTGGCTGTAGATTTTGAATTCAGGTCTGAATCGCCGGACGACTGTCAGCAGGCGGCATTTACCAATGCAAGCGGCATTAAGGAACTGCCTTTGTGTGGCTCGAAATTCAATATCATCATCAATAAAAATATTACGGTACCAAAGAAAAGACTTTAATAGCAGATACTAAGGTTTAATTTCTCTTAGAACAAAAAAGTACCGGAAAGGCTTTCGCTGTTTCCGGTACTTTTTACGTTTATCGGACTAAATTTCCATTTTTTTATTTGTATTTTGCCTAAAATAATACTTTTTATGCACTGCTTTTTGATTTTTTTATTACCTTCGTGTCGAATTTGTTGTCAGGCATCTATTATTTGAAATTTATTTAACTTTTTCGACATGGATCAAACAATGAAATTAAATAAATTAAATCTCCTAAAAAAGCAATACACCTTGTTCAACTTGTATTTTATGACCGGTGTCTGCGTTTTTTTCAGTTTTGTTTGCCGGTCAATCTTGGTGAGTCCGTATAATTTTATTGCAATCGCAATGATTGCCTTGCAATTGTTCACGATTATCTATTCTCACAGGATTCCGTATATAACCATGGAACGCCTGTTTCCGTTATACATCCTGGTCAATACCGGTCTGCTGTTTCTTTTCATCTTTATTCTCAGACCGATAGACAGTCGGCTTATCTATGTATGGTATATTATAGCTCCCCTTCAGCTTTATTTTTTTTACCAGGGAAAGAAGGCAATTTTTTGGAATAGCTATATCTTGCTGCTGATCTTCCTTTCTTATTTTACGATGGATATACTCCGCTGGTTTCATCTTGATGCAGACGCTATTTATACAGCCAAAGAAACGACCGGAATCTATCCTATTCTAATACAGGCAGTCGATCTCGGAACCATCGTTTTCAGTTTTTTATTCGTATGTTATAGTTTGTATTACAGAGAGGTACTTCATAAAGCAGATCAATTGCCTACGGATATCATTCCTGTAATCCCTATAATCCCCGTAATTCCTGTAATTCCTGTAAATCCTGTAAATGAATCCAACAACACAAATGACCCAAATCTTGAAAAATATAGCGAATTATATAACAGCATATTGGCGTATTTTGAAAAAGAACAGCCTTACATCCATCCTGATTTTAATATTACCCAATTGGCCATTAAGTTGGACAGTAATATATCCTATATCTCAAAAGCTATTAAAATACACCGGAATATGAATTATAATCTTTTTGTGAATACTTTCAGAATAACAAGGGTAAAAGAAATGATAACACAAGATAGTCAGAATAAATACACCTTGCAACATATTTATCTGTCTTCCGGATTTAAAAATCAGTCCACTTTTAACAAAGTTTTCAAGGAAATGGAAAGCCTTACGCCGTCTGAATATTACAAAAATGTGAAACAAGAAAGTGTGTGATGATAGTGATGGCTCTACTCCAAATCGTTTCTGATTTTGGGAAGATGGAGGTGCAAAGCGGGTTCATTTATTTATTTTTTCAGCATTGTTTATTTTTTTAGCAAAATAATAAAAAAACATTACCAAAATATATTTTTTTTTTTTACCTTTGTGTGGTAGTAATCTTAACAATTTATTTCCTATGAAAACCATTTGTTTTTACTTTCAAATTCATCAGCCGTTTCGTTTAAAACGGTACCGTTTTTTTGATATAGGGAGTGACCACTATTACTATGATGATTTCTCGAATGAAGATATTATCAGGGGAATAGCCGGAAGAACCTATCTCAAGGCAAATGCCGTAATGTTGGACTTACTCAAGGAATACAAAGGTAAGTTCAAGTTCGCTTTATCCATTTCCGGAATAGCTTTAGACCAATTGGAAGTTTATGTTCCGGAAGCGATAGAAGGCTTGAAAGAATTGGCTAAGACCGGTTGTGTCGAATTTTTAGCCGAAACGTACAATCATTCTCTGGCATCTTTGAACGACCCTGAAGAATTCAAAAATCAGGTGAAAGCGCACACAGAGAAAATTCACCTTTTGTTTGGTCAGACACCCAAAGTTTTCCGAAATACAGAACTGATGTTTTCGGACGATATTGCGCAAATGGTGTACGAAATGGGCTATAAAGTCATGATGGTAGAAGGAGCTAAGCATGTTTTAGGATGGAAAAGTCCCAACTATCTGTATGCGTCTTCGGCCTGTCCCAAACTAAAACTTTTGGTCAGGAACATGAAATATAGCGACGATATCGCTTTCCGTTTTTCCAATTACGATTGGAGTGAGTATCCTTTGGTTTCGGACAAGTTAGTCAATTGGATAACGTCCGCGCCGGACGCTGAACAATTGTTCAATATATGGATGAATTATGAAGTTCTCGGAAGTCTTCAAACGGCTGAAACCGGTATTTTTGAATTTTTCAAAGCCATACCGCGTATTGCTTTCTCTAAAAGTATCGGCTTTTCCATGCCTTCCGAAGTTGCAAATATGATGAAACCTGTAGGAGAATTGGCTGTTCCATACCCCTGTTCCTGGGCGGGAGAAGAAAAAGACGCTTCGCCTTGGTTGGGCAATATTCTTCAACAAGAAGCCATTTCAAAGCTATACAGTATTGGTGAGCGGGTGCGGATGGTGACCGACCGCCGCATTCGTCAAGACTGGAACTATTTGCAAGCCAGCGATCATTTCAATTTTATGAGCACGAAACTTTTTTCGGGTCCCAGTGTGTATAGCCCTTACGAAAACGCTTACGATGCTTTTAACAATTACATGAATGTATTGAGTGATTTTATCAACCGGGTAGACGGTCAGTTCCCTGCTAATATCGAGAATGAAGAATTGAATGCACTACTGACCACGATTCTCAATCAGGAAGACGAAATCAAGAATTTGAAAAAAGAACTGGAAAAAACCTTGATAGCGGCTGAAAAGGAGTCTGCTGCAACTAAAAGGAAGAAAATCATCGCAAACTAAGGGGCTGTTATTTCTCAACAGTCCCCGATTAAATTTTGCTGATTTTCATCGCTTTAATGATGGCATCTGAAAATCCGTTTGCCTCTAATTCATTCAAGCCTTTAATGGTTATTCCTCCGGGAGTAGTCACTTTATCTATTTCTATTTCAGGATTTTGACCGGTAGCTTTCAGTAATTCGGCAGCTCCCAGCATGGTGTTTACAACCATGTCCTGCGCCTCTTTGGGATAAAATCCCATTTCTACCCCGGCCAGCATGGCGGCGCGGACATAACGGAACAAATAAGCAATCCCACAGGACGTCAGCGCCGTACCGGCGGCGATTTTGCTTTCGTCCAACAGGATGGCATTTCCCAATTCGTTGAATAGCTTCAACAACAGCGCCTCCTGTTCGGAAGAAGCGTTGCGGGAGGCAATCAACGTCATGCTCTGCCTCACGGCAACAGCAGTGTTCGGAATAATCCGGAAAATAGCCGGAAGCGTAAATTCATCCGTATGCTTGGATAAACATTTTTCAATGGATTCTATCGTCACTCCCGCGGCAATGGAAACCAAAATCTGTTTGCTGTAATCCATCCGGAACTTGATATCATCTATTACATCATTGATTAACCAAGGCTTTACAGCCAACAGGATAATGTCCGAATCACCGATGCCATTGTAATCCCGCAAAACGGTATTCAAAGCCGGATTGAATTTTTTCAGCGCCTCCAAAGGCTCTTTGTGAATATCCGAAACGGTGATATCTTCCGGTTTAAAGACACTGCCTTGTAGCAAGCCGCGGACAATGGCGCTTCCCATGTTTCCGCCTCCAACAATTGTTAACTTCATACTATTACTTTTTTAAATCGTTTTAAAAATTCGTCGACCTCTTCTTTGCTTACACAAAGCGGTGGCAACAAACGGAATACGTGGGCGCCGGTTACCCCGGTAAATACCTTTTCCTCCGACAATAACTTGTCGCGCATGGGTTTGATGGGTTCCTCAAATTCCAGACCAATCATCAAGCCGTGACCACGCACTTCTTTTATCCGAGCTATTTTTTTCAATTCTTCTATCAAGTAAGCGCCGACTTTGGCGGCATTTTCAACTAAATTCTCTTCCCGGATAACATCTATCACGGCATTGGCTGCCGCACAAGCCAAGTGATTGCCTCCGAAAGTGGTGCCCAGCTGTCCGGAGACCGCTTTGAACGCAGGCGAAATCAGAACGCCTGAAACCGGAAATCCGTTTCCCATGCCTTTTGCAATGGTAATGATATCCGGACGGATGTCTGCATACTGGTGTGCAAAAAATTTACCCGAACGGCCATAACCGGATTGTATCTCGTCTACTATCAATACGGTACCCGTTTCGGCACAAACTTTGTGCAATTCCTGTAGAAAAATCGGTTCGGGCGTCCGGATTCCGCCGATTCCTTGTATTCCTTCTATAATAACACTTGAAACGTCATTTTGTTGTAAAACTTTCCGAACAGCCTCTATGTCGTTGAAAGGTATGAAGTTTACCGGCAAACCTTCATTGATGGGCGCCAGATAGGCGGGAATGTCCGTTACCTTTACCGCAGCAAAGGTTCTTCCGTGAAAAGCATGCCGGAAAGCAAGGATTTTTTTCCTGCCGTTGTGGAATGAAGCTAATTTCAAAGCGTTTTCGTTGGCTTCCGCCCCCGAATTGACCATGAAAAGTGAATAATCGCTATAGCCCGAAAGTTGTCCGAGTTTTTCCGCATATTCATCCTGCAAGGAATTGCGTACGGAATTGGAGTAAAATCCAATCTTATTCAACTGATTTGTAATCGCCTCCACATATTTCGGATGGGAATGTCCGATGGAAATAACGGCATGGCCGCCGTAAAAATCCAAGTATTCCGTACCGTCTTTGTCGTATATTTTACAACCCTGCGCCCTGACCGGTTCAATCTGCCAGCGCGGATATACATCGAATAATTTCATACTTAAATAAATGTGTTAATGTGAAAATGTGCTAATGTGAAAATAAACAATTTTAGACAAAGATACGATTTTTTTTATAATCACTCAAAAACCGCTTGGTTTCAATCTTAATCCGGCTTTTTCATCTAAGCCGAACATCAGGTTGAAATTTTGTACCGCTTGACCGGATGCGCCTTTCAAAAGATTATCTATAACCGAAAGAATCAGCAGTTTACTGCCATGCTTTTCTAAATACAAGATACATTTATTGGTATTGACGACTTGTTTTATGTCCGGATTTTTACCGGAAAGAAAAGTAAACGCGGCGTCTTTGTAATAATCTTCATACAACAGCTTTGCGTCTTCTGCTTTCAAATCACATTCTGTATAGGCCATTGCAAAAATACCCCGGGTGAAATTTCCTCTCACCGGAATAAAATGAATCGCATGCGACAGGCCGGGTTGCAATTGCATTAAAGATTCCGTTATTTCTTGTAGATGTTGGTGTTCGAAAGGTTTGTAAATCGAAACATTGCCATCGCGCCAACTAAAATGCGTAGTTGCTCCGGGTTTCACACCGGCGCCGGTAGAACCGGTGATTGCATTCACATGCACATCGTTTTTTATCAATCCATTTGCCGCCAAAGGCAGCAAAGCCAACTGGATAGCCGTTGCAAAACATCCGGGATTGGCTACATACACCGCTTTTTGTATTGCTGCCTTGTTCAATTCCGGCAAGCCGTAAATGAAATTCCCTGCGGAATCCTTGTGTCTAAAATCGGTCGATAAATCAATGATTTTCAATTGCTTTGGAATAGTATGGGATTCCAGAAATTTGCGGCTGTCGCCGTGTGCCGAGCAAAGAAAGAGCGCATCTATCCCCCACCCCTCTGAAGGGGGAATCAAGTCGATGAAAGTCAAATCCATTTCACCTATCAGTCCTTCGTGAATATCGGTAATCCGATTTCCCGCATTGCTCGTACTGTGCACAAACGAGATTTCCACTTCCGGATGATTCACTAACAAACGAATCAACTCTCCGGCTGTATATCCTGCACCTCCGATAATTCCTGTTTTAATTTTCATGTGTACTTATTTTTAAACCCAAAATGTAATCAATTGCTACTGCAAAAATACTATTTTTTTCTTACATACAATATGTAAAGAATTATGAAAGGGCATTTCAAATAGATACGAGATAATTATCCCGATTTATAACCGTATATCCGGCATCGGGGTAAGCTTCTTTGAACGCCTTTGGCACAATGGATTGTTTATCTCCCCATTTACATTCTATTGCAGACAAAGCATCAGGTGATTCTTCAATCAGGTCAATTTCCTGATTGTCGTATGTCCTCCAGAAATAAAATTCTTTATTTAAACCGTTGTTGTCACTTCTTTACGGAGATTGCGGGAATAAGCGCCTAAACGATACACAACAAACACTTTAGACAAAAGGTCAAGATATTTCTCAATCGTGTTTTTACTCATCCCCAGTTGTCGTCCTAACTCCTCATACGAAACTTCACTACCCATTTGGAAAGCGATTAATCGCAGGAGTTCTTTCATTTTACCTGAATTTTTAAGCCCGTCAATGCTTAGGACGTCTTTCAATAAATAGGCGTTCACAATCTCTCGCAGGTAATTTGCTTTTTGTTCAAAAAGTTCCATCATAACCACTTCCGGATAAGAACCGTAAATAAGACGC
>JAITNQ010000222.1 GCA_031290435.1 Candidatus Symbiothrix sp.
CTCAAAGACCGCATTGCGAAAAACGGCGATACAACGCCTGCCGATAAAGTTATCACCGGCTTCCAAGATTTCAACGTCTTGCTCCCGATTCCGTTGTCTGAAATACAACTCAACAAAGACGCCGAACTGCGACAGAATCCAGGCTATTAGATAGAATAAATGACTCCGTCAAACCTAACAGGTTTTAAAAACCTGTTAGGTTTATTTAGGTTTTGAAAACCTGTTGTTGTTAGGTTTATTTACACAAAAATAATAAAATTATGGCAAACATTGATAATACATACACCGCAAAAGCCCCCCTCAGGGGGTTGGGGGTTATTATCATGCTGATCCTTTCACAGGGTTTATTCGCACAAGAAACCGTCTTGCAAAATGTTTACGCCCGCGATATTCAAGCATTGAACGGCAGTTGGAACTACATCATTGATCCTTTCGATATGGGCTATTACGACTATCGTTTACAGGAAAATCCCAACGGGTTTTTCAAAAACAGGAAAGCCCAACACAAAACCGATTTGGTGGAATACAATTTTGATACGGCTCCGCTTATGCTGATACCTTCCGATTGGAATACAAAAAATCCACAATTATTCTTTTATGAAGGCAGCGTTTGGTTCAAAAAAGATTTTGACTATACGAAAAAAGCAGGAACAAAAACTTTTGTTTATTTCGGCGCTGCAAATTATGAAGCCAAAGTCTATTTGAATGGGGAGAAAATCGGCGAACACATCGGCGGATTTACGCCCTTTCATTTTGATATAACAGATAAAGTGAATGACGGAAGCAATTTCATTGTCGTTCGCGTCAATAACGAACGGCATCCCGAAGGAGTGCCTACAATTAATGCCGACTGGTGGAATTATGGAGGCATTACCCGAGAAGTCCTGATAGTAGATGTTCCTGACCTCTTTATGGATGATTATGTCATTCAATTGGAAAAAGGAAAACAAGATATCCTCTCCGGTTGGGTTAGTCTGAATAAGCAAGTAGCAGGTAAAAAGATTGTATTGGCTATTCCGGAGTTAAAAATCAAACAATCACTATTGACTGACGATACGGGTATTGCCTCTTTTAGTATAAAAGTAAAACCGGAATTGTGGACGCCGGAAAATCCCAAATTGTACGATATACATTTGTCGTTCAACGATGATAACAAGGAGGCATGCCCACTTGTTGACAAAATCGGTTTCCGGCAAATAGAGACCGCAGGAAAAGAAGTCCGGCTGAACGGGAAGAAAATCTTCCTGAAAGGCATCTCCATTCACGAAGAAGCGCCTTTCCGTCAGGGACGCGCATGGTCGCCCGATGATGCAAAGATAGTATTAGGTTGGGCAAAAGAATTGGGATGCAATTTTGTCCGTTTGGCGCATTATCCGCACAACGAGTACATGGTTCGTGAAGCTGAACGTCTGGGATTAATGGTCTGGTCGGAAATCCCGGTTTACTGGACAATCCATTGGAACGATCCCGATACCTACGCAAATGCACAAAAACAACTGAATGACATGATTAACCGCGACAAAAACCGTTGCAATATCATCATCTGGTCGGTTGCCAACGAAACGCCGCACAGCGATGCCCGCGACCGGTTTCTGGCGAATCTGGCTGCTTTTGCCCGTGAAAAAGACAACACCCGCCTCATCAGCATGGCGATGGAAGTCACCGGAACAAGCAAAAATACAAGCAAAGTGGAAGATTACATGCGTAAATACGTAGACATCATCAGTTTCAATAATTATTTGGGCTGGTATGGCGGAAACTTGGACGACCTCAACACCCGCCAATGGGAAATCGCATCTGACAAACCGGTATTTATCAGCGAATTTGGCGCCGGAGCCTTGCAAGGTAAACACGGTGACGCCGGTGAAATATGGACGGAAGAATACCAGGCGGAACTGTATCGACGAACGCTTGCCATGTACGACAAAATAGATGGTTTTTCGGGATGCAGTCCATGGATTCTGGTAGATTTTTATTCGCCTCGCCGCCAACTGAACGGCATTCAGGATTTTTTCAACCGGAAGGGAATTATTTCCAATAATGGCGTAAAGAAACAAGCCTTTTTTGTATTACAGGATTTTTACAAACAAAAATAATCATGCGGAATAAAATACTGTCCAATCTGTGGTGGATTTTCCTGCTCATATCCTTTCCATGTATGAGCCAAACAAAAGAAGAAGTAATAGATATTGTTCATAAAGTCAATACGCATTGGCAATCAAGCCATCCCGAACCGGACGATGCTTCTTGGCATCCTGCGGCTTACCATACGGGCAATATGGCAGCCTATTTTGTAACAGGTAAAGAAGAATATCGCGCTTATTCCGAAAAGTGGGCGAAGAAAAACGAATGGAAAGGCGCTAAATCAGCCGATAAATCACAATGGAAATACACGTATGGAGAAACCGATGACTATGTTCTTTTCGGCGATTGGCAAACCTGTTTTCAAACGTATGCCGATTTATATTTGATAGAACCGGACGAAAAAAAGATAGCCCGCGCAAGAGAGGTGATGGAATACCAAATATCAACGGCGAGAAACGATTATTGGTGGTGGGCAGACGGGTTGTATATGGTGATGCCGGTAATGACCAAATTGTACAAAATAACGCACAATCCCCTCTATTCGGAAAAATTATACGCCTATTTCATGTATGCCAAAAACCTGATGTACGACAAAGAAAGCGCTTTGTTTTATCGCGATGCCAAATATATCTATCCCGCTCATAAAACCGCTAACGGATCGAAAGATTTTTGGGCGCGGGGCAACGGTTGGGTATTTGCCGGCTTGTCCAAAGTCTTGCAGGATTTACCGGCAAATGATATACACCGGGATGAATATATCCACGTTTATCTCGCTATGGCAAAAGCCTTGAAAGATTCACAACAAGCGGAGGGTTACTGGACAAGAAGCATTTTAGATGAAGCGCAAGCGCCCGGTTATGAAACGAGCGGAACGGCTTTTTTTACTTTCGGCTTTTTGTGGGGCGTCAATAACGGGATTTTAGACCGGGAAACGTATGCGCCCGTCATCAGCAAAGCATGGAACTATTTAACCCGGATTGCATTACAAACAAACGGAAAAGTAGGATATGTTCAGCCTATCGGCGAAAGGGCCGACCAACACCGAAACGTAACAGCCGAAACGACTGCCGATTTCGGCGTAGGGGCTTTTTTATTGGCTGCCGCTGAAATGACCTATTATGTCACTGATGACCGAAAATATTGGACAGACTTACTGTATAAAATAGCCGAACCGGTTTTACGCAATATGAGCCGGGGCGAATTGAAGAAAAATATGCAGGTAGAATTCAGCCCTACTTGGGATGGTCGAAACAAAGAGGTTGCCTACATGGAAGTATTTGGGCGGTTGATGGCCGGTTTAGCTCCATGGCTTTCGTTGCCTGACGATAACACAGGAGAAGGCAAGCAACGCAAACAACTATTAGAGTGGGCATTGGCAAGTTATACACAAGCCGTCAACCCTAAAAGTCCCGATTATTTGGGTTGGAATGTTCACGGACAAGCCTTGGTAGACGCCGCCTTTCTTGCCAATAGTTTCCTGCGCGCACCCAAACAATTGTGGGAACCATTAGACGAAAAAACTAAAAAAAGATATATCCTTGAATTTCAGGGATTACGTAGATATACACCGGTGTATTCCAATTGGTTATTGTTTACAGGAATGATTGAAACGTTTCTGATGTCCATCGGCGAAGAATACGATGCTTACCGGATTGAAATTGCCGTCCGCAAAATTGAGGAATGGTATGTTGGGGACGGTTGGTATTCGGACGGCCCTCGTTTTGCGTTTGATTATTACAACAGTTATGTGATTCAACCCATGTATTTTGAAATTATCGAAGCGCTTCACAAAAGCAAAAAGCAACCGCGTATTGACGACAATCGACTCATAACAGTACGCAAGCGGATGCAACGCTACGCTTCCACTTTGGAACGTTTGGTATCGCCGGAAGGCGCTTTCCCTGTGTTCGGACGCTCAATGACTTATCGTCTGGGAGTTTTTCAACCCTTGTCTTTGTTGGCATGGAAAAATAACTTACCGGCGGAACTTTCCGAAGGCCAAGTCCGAAATGCCCTGACAAACGTGATGAAACGAATGTTCTCGGTAGAGGGCAATTTCAACGAACAAGGATTCCTGCAATTGGGTTTTGCCGGGCATCAACCCGAATTGGCGGACGTCTATACCAACAGCGGAAGCCTTTATCTGACTTCCGTGGTTTTTCTTCCTTTGGGTTTACCTGTAGACCACTCGTTTTGGACTTCCGAACCACAGGATTGGACTTCGAAAAAAGCATGGAACGGAAAACCTTTTTCCAAAGACCGCGCAATAAGAGAATAAAATGAAACAGATAACACTATTACTGATTTCCATGTCGGTTTTTATCAATATTAACGGACAAATTCCTTATGGTTGGGCGGGAAATTCAGTCAATGCCGTTATTTTCCGGAACAATTCGGTGGTCAGTTACGACACGATACAATTCATTGCTTATTACGATTCCGAAGGCGCTGTATGCCTCGGCAAACGAAGTTTGAACGATTCGTCGTGGGAATTGAAAAAAACGGCGTACAAAGGAAATACAAAAGACGCTCACAACTGTATTTCCATCATGGCGGACGGCGACGGTTTTTTACACCTTGCTTGGAATCATCACAATTCTCCGCTGAATTATACCAAGAGCAAATATCCGTTGTCGTTGGAATTGGAAGAAAAACGGCAGATGACCGGAAATTCGGAAAATAAAGTCACTTATCCGGGATTTTATAAAACGGCGGATGGAAATTTGTTCTTCCTCTATCGGGACGGAGGTTCGGGAAATGGCAATTTGGTATTGAATACGTACGATGTTCAAACTAAAACGTGGACGCAGTTACACGATAATTTAATTGACGGCGAAGGTTTACGCAACGCTTACTGGCAAGCCTGCACAGACAAAAAAGGAGTAATCCATCTTTCTTGGGTATGGCGGGAAACACCGGACGTTGCAACAAATCATGACATGTGCTATGCCCGCTCTGCGGACGGAGGAAAAACATGGACAAATTCGCAGGGAAAAAAATACAGTTTGCCCATAACCGCGCAAACCGCTGAATATGCAAATCGTATCCCGCAAAACAGCGAATTGATTAACCAAACTTCCATGACGGCCGACAATGACGGAAATCCCTATATTGCGACTTATTACCGCCGGGCAGACTCGCAGATTCCCCAATACCATGTTATTTATTTGGACGAAAACAAGCAATGGCAGGCTATTTCCTTGGGGTTCCGGAAAACGTCGTTTTCATTAAGCGGCATGGGAACCAAAAAGATTCCTATTGCACGGCCGCAAATCCTTTGTTTGGATAAGAACAATCAAAAACAATGGATAGTGATTTTCCGGGACGCAGAAAGAAACAGCCGGATTTCGATGGCCTCGTGTTTCGATTTATTGCACAATCACTGGGAAATAACAGACCTCGCCTCCTGTTCGGTAGGCGAATGGGAACCGACTTACGATACGGAATTGTGGAAAGACCGGCAACTATTGCAGTTGTTTGTTCAAAAAGTACAACAAGGTGATGGCGAACAAACCTCGGATTTGGAAGCGCAACCGATATCGGTATTGGATATTCCTGTGCAGAAACGCAAATCAAAGAATTATTAAAACTAAATACAAATACACATGAAACGAATCGTATTATTTCTCGGATTAATAATCGGTGTTCTATGGACAAATCAAGCCCAAACGCCCGAATGGGAAAACCCCGAAATATTCGGAATCAACAAAGAACCGACACGAGCTGCCGCTTTGCCGTACAGTAATGAACAAGAAGCCATTGCAGACCATTATGCCGCCTCACCCTACTATCAATCGTTGGACGGTACGTGGAAATTCAACTGGCACAAAAAACCTGCCGATAAACCCGAAGGCTTTTATAAAGAAAGGTATGATGTCAGTAAATGGGACAATATACAAGTTCCGGGTAATTGGGAATTACAAGGTTATGGTGTGCCTATTTATTCGAACATCACCTATCCGCATCCCAAAAATCCGCCGTACATCGACCATAATGACAATCCGGTAGGCTGTTATGTCCGTGATTTCACAATTCCGAAAACATGGGAGGAACGCCGTGTCTATCTGCATTTCGAAAGCGGTTTGGCTGCGATGTATATTTGGGTAAACGGCCAATATGCAGGCTATAGTCAGGTAACGAAAAGTCCTTCCGAATTTGATATTACGCCTTATGTCAAACAAGGCAAAAATACCATTGCCATAGAAGGTTACCGTTGGAGCGACGGCTCCTATCTGGAAGACCAGGACTTCTGGCGCTTATCGGGTTTCGACAGGAGCGTTTATGTATACAGTACCGACCAAATTCGTATTCAGGATTTCTTTGCCAAGGGCGATTTGGACGCTGCGTATAAGAATGGTCTTTTCTCGTTGGATTTGACCATAAAGAATTACAACAATCAATCCCAAAAAGTGAAGGCGGAAATTAAATTACTGGATGACGCCGACAAAGTCATGTTTACAAAGGTAAATTCATTATCCATTCCTGCAAAAGCGGTGAGTGCAAATACAACATTCTCACAGAAAGTATCTTCTGTGAAATTGTGGAGCAACGAAACACCTAATCTTTATACCTTGCTCATCACTTTATCGGATGAAAAAGGAAAAGCCATCGAAACCACTTCCTGCAAAATCGGATTCCGCAAGGTGGAAATCAAAAACGCCCAATTATTAGTGAACGGAAAAGCCGTGTTGGTGCGCGGCGTCGATTTACACGAACACAATCCCTATACAGGACACGTACAAAACGAAGAAACGATGCGCAAAGACATTGCATTGATGAAACAGCACAATATCAATGCCGTGCGCACCAGCCATTATCCGCAAAGCGTTTTGTGGTACAAACTCTGCGATGAATACGGTTTATTCTTGGTAGACGAAGCCAATCTGGAATCACACGGATTGGGTTACGGCCCCGATAATGTCGCGAATTTCCCGGAATGGCGCGAGGCGCATCTCGACCGCGTTATCCGTCTGGTTGAGCGCGACAAAAATCATCCCTCTGTGATTATCTGGTCTCTGGGAAACGAAGCCAGCAACGGAAAAGCCTTTTTTGATATGTACGATTGGGTGAAAGCCCGTGACAATAGTCGTCCCGTGCAATACGAACAAGCAGGTGAAAACCGGAATACGGATATTGTCTGCCCAATGTATCCGGGTATGGAAAGTATGAAAAAATACGCCGCCAGAACGGATGTCACCCGTCCGTATATCATGTGTGAATATGCACATGCCATGGGCAACAGCACCGGCAATTTTCAAGAATATTTTGATATTATCGCAACTTCGCCCCACATGCAGGGCGGATTTATCTGGGACTGGGTAGACCAAGGGATTGCCGCCACCGATGATTCCGGACGGAAATACTGGGCGTATGGCGGCGATATAGGCGGCTACCAATACACCCACGACCAGAACTTCTGCGCCAACGGTTTGATAACGCCCGACCGGAAACCGCATCCCGGATTGAATGAAGTAAAGAAAGTGTATCAGGACATTCTTTTCTCTGCAAAAGATATTGCCAAAGGTGTGATTAGCATAGAAAACCGTTTTTTATACACCGATTTGAAAGACTATGATTTCAAATGGGAACTGCTCAAAAACGGCAAAAAAATTGCTGAGGGTAATCCGGTTGTTTCCCAAGCGCCCGGAACGAAAAAAGACGCAACAATTCCCTTGCCTTCTATTCAAAAGGAAACCGGCGCGGAATATTTCCTGAACGTTTATGCCTATACAAAAACAGCTACCGAAATGGTTCCGGCTAAGCACGAATCGGCGCGGGAACAATTCGCTTTCCCCGTAAATGATTATTTTGTAACAAACCGAACAGTTACTGCCGGTTCTGTTGAAATCATAAGAGAAGATGATAATCGGATTACACTGAAAGCCGGAGAAATAACCGCTATTTTCAACAAGAAAAACGGCGCTTTGGAAGGCTATATGTATGGCAATAAAAGATTATTGTCATCCGGTCCGCAACCTGATTTTTGGCGCGCACCAACCGACAACGACTTTGGCAACCGGATGCCGGAAATTTCCCACATTTGGCAGTTGGCCGGAAGCCGTAAAACAATGGACAAATTCTCCGTCAACAAATCCGAAAAAGAAGTAACGATCACGGTCGATTATACGCTGAGTGACATATTATGTCACTATACGGTGAAATATACGGTTTTGCAAAACGGAACCATCCAAGTGCATGCTGCATGGAAAGCCGACAAAAAGAACCTTCCCGAAATGCCGCGCTTTGGGATGCAGCTACGGCTTCCTTTCGAATATGAAACCTTTACCTACTACGGCAGAGGTCCTTGGGAAAACTATTCCGATCGGAATACTTCTTCCTTTATTGGAATTTATAGCAGTACAGTTGCAGCACAACAATTCGATTATATTCGTCCGCAGGAAAATGGAAATAAGACGGATGTCCGTTGGCTGACGGTCACCAATCAAGAAGGTTTCGGATTAAAAATCAGCGGCTCACAAGCGCTGAGTGTAAAGGCAGCGCATAACCCTGCTGAAGATTTGGATTTCGGCATAAGCAAGAAAAACGCCCATCCGAGTGATATAACGCCTCAGAGAGAGGTATTTCTGAATGTCGATTACCTGCAACGAGGTCTTGGCGGAGATGACAGTTGGGGCAGGATGCCGCATGAACCGTACCGATTATTAAACAATGCGTATGAATATGCGTATGAAATAAGTATTATTGAACCGGCGTCATAATTCATGCATTCGAATGTGATTTTTACATGCGAGAAAAATAGACTTTTTATTTCTCCCGCATAAACACATTAATCGGCGTACCCGTCAGGTTCCAGTTTTTGCGAATCTGATTCTCAAGGAAACGTTTGTAAGGCTCTTTCACCCATTGCGGCAGATTGCAGAAAAACACGAAACTGGGAACGGAGGTATTGGGTAACTGTGTAATATATTTAACTTTTACCACTTTCCCTTTGTTCATGGGTGGAGGCGTTTTTTCTATAATCGGCAACAGGATTTCATTCAGTTGGTGTGTAGGAATTTTTCTTCTCCGGTTTTCATAAACCAAACTGACGGTTTCCAAAATCTTGAAAATCCGTTGTTTGGTCAGCGCTGAAGAAAAAATTACCGGCACATCGGAAAAAGGAGCCGTGCGCTCCCGGATAGCATTCTCAAATGTTTTAATCACATTTTGGTCTTTGTTTTCCACCAAGTCCCATTTGTTCACTACAATCACCAAACCTTTTCTGTTCTTCTGAATTAAGGAGAAGATATTCATATCCTGTGATTCGATACCCCTTGTGGCGTCAACCATCAGGACGCAGACATCCGCATTTTCAATGGCGCGGATAGCCCGGATAACCGAATAGTATTCCAAGTCTTCGTTCACCTTGCCTTTTTTGCGGATTCCGGCTGTATCGACCAAGTAGAAGTTCAATCCGAATTTATCGTACCGGGTGTAGATAGAATCGCGGGTAGTACCGGCAATATCGGTCACGATATTCCGTTCTTCTCCGATAAAAGCGTTGATCAAAGACGATTTACCGGCATTCGGACGTCCGACGATTGCAATTCTGGGAATACCGTCTTCGGTTTCTTCGTCTTCGGTTTTGTTGAATTTAGTGGCAACCATATCCAATAAATCGCCTGTCCCTGAACCATTGATGGCAGATATACTGTAAGGTTCGCCCAATCCTAAGGAATAAAACTCGGCCGATTGTGCATATAACTCGAAATTATCAGCCTTGTTGGAAACTAAAAAAATGTCTTTCGAAGACCGCCGCAGCATATCTGCAACATTTTCGTCCCAATCGGTGATTCCATTGGTGACATCGACTAAAAAGAGAATTACATCGGCTTCATCAATGGCTATTCTGACTTGTTTGTTGATTTCCGCTTCGAAAATATCTTCCGAATGGAGCACCCAACCTCCGGTGTCAATGACGGAAAATTCCTGTCCGGCCCATTCCGCTTTACCGTATTGACGGTCGCGCGTAGTGCCGGCCTCTTCGTTCACAATGGCTTGTTTTGTTTGGGTCAAGCGATTGAACAAGGTCGATTTTCCTACATTCGGACGACCTACTATTGCTACTATGTTACTCATTCTTAATTATGAATTATGAATTATGAATTATGAATTCATAATTATTCAGATTTATATCCAAATTTTTTTAATATATTCTCTCTGTTCCGCCAGTCTTTCTCCACTTTTACAAACATTTCGAGAAAAACTTTTTTATCGAAGAAACGTTCAATATCTTTGCGTGCCATTGAGCCTACTTTCTTGAGGGCTTTTCCCTGGTCTCCGATGATAATTCCTTTCTGCGATTCCCTTTCAACGATTATCAATGCCCTGATATGAATCAGTTCCGCACTTTCCGTAAATTGTTCTACCGCCACTTCTACCGAATAAGGGATTTCTTTTTGGTAGTACAGTAAAATTTTTTCACGGATGATTTCAGTCACGAAAAAACGCGCAGGCCGGTCGGTCAAAGCGTCTTTTTCGAAATAAGGCGGAGAATCCGGAATCAGTTCTTCGATGCGTTTCTTCAGGTAATCGACATGGAATTTGTTCGTTGCCGAAGCCGGAATAATTTCCGCTTTCGGAAGGATTCGCTGCCATTCTGCCGATAAATTCGCCAAATCTTTCTGGTTGCTCAGGTCTATTTTGTTTATAACCAACAGAACCGGAGACTGTGTCTTTTGTACCTTTTCCAAGAAAAAATCATTCTTGTCGATTTTCTCCACTACATCGGTCATATAAATCAATACATCCGCATCATCCAAAGCCGATTCGGAGAAATTAAGCATATTCTCCTGCAATTTGTAATTGGGTCTCAATACGCCCGGTGTGTCCGAATAGACAATCTGCATATCGTCGGTATTGACAATACCCATAATCCGATGGCGGGTAGTTTGCGCTTTCGATGTAATGATAGAGATGCGTTCCCCCACCAATAAATTCATCAAAGTCGATTTCCCGACATTCGGATTTCCCACAATATTTACAAATCCCGATTTATGCATATTATTCAAAGAACACTTAGTCCTTAAATTTTTAGTTTTTAACTTTTAGTTCAAAAGTCGTACCCCCATTTCAAATAGATGGCGCCCCATGTGAAACCGGCTCCAAAAGCGGTAAGAATAATATTATCGCCTTTCCGCAACTTCGGTTCCCAATCCCACAGGCAGAGTGGAATCGTTCCTGCGCTTGAGTTACCGTATTTCTCAATATTAATCATTACTTTTTCAATCGGAACATCCATGCGGCTGGCTACGGCCTCAATGATACGTATATTGGCCTGATGGGGAATAATCCAATGAACATCCTCTTTGGTCAATTGATTCTTTTTCATCAATTCTTCAGAACAATTCGCCATTTCGGTAACGGCGCGTTTGAATACAATTTTGCCGTCTTGCCGGATAAAATGCATTCTTTTGTCTACCGTTTCATGGCTGGCCGGATTTACCGAGCCTCCACCCCACATCTGTAGATGCTCCAGACTGTTTCCGTCGGAGTGTAAAACGGCGTCAATAATACCGATTTCTTCATCGGTAGTAGCTTCCAATAATGCAACACCGCATCCGTCAGAAAAAATAGGGCAGGTATTTCTGTCCTGATAATCCGTGAGAACAGATAAAGTATCTCCTGCAATGACCATTACTTTTTTGTATTTCCCGGAAGTTATAAATGCTTGCCCGACCTCCAATGCAAAAACAAACCCGCTACATGCCGCACCTACGTCAAAACCAAAGGCCTTGGTCATCCCCGTGCGGTAAGCAATCAGCGAAGCTGCATTCGGCAAGATATAATCGGGAGTAGAGGTGGCAAATACAACTACTTCTATTTCCAAAGGGTCAAAATCTTTCCGTTTTCTCAGGTTTTCAATCGCTTTTTCCGCCAAATAAGTAACGCCAATGCCTTCTTCCGACTTCAAGACTCTGCGTTCTTTTATGCCGATTCGTTTGGTAATCCATTCATCGGAAGTATCAACCAAAGTAGATATTTCTTCGTTTGTCAGGATATACTGAGGAACATATCCCCCTATGCCCGTAATAATTGCATGAACCTTACTCATAATATTTTATATAATAGAAAAACTCCCTAAAAAGACGATTTGCATCCTCAATTTAGGGTTAGTTTTAGATTAAGAAGAAATAATTTATCAAGCCTCTGCTTTGTCAATTATTACTTTTCCTTTGTAATACAACTTTCCTTCGTACCAATGCGCTCTGTGATACAAATGGTATTCTCCGGTTGTCGGATCAATTGCTAATTGTGGAAGTTTCGCTTTGTCATGCGTCCTTCTTTTGTCTCTTCTGGTTTTACCAATTCTTCGTTTAGGATGTGCCATTTTATATTGTTTAATAATTATTATTCATTTTCATTTTCATTGAACCCTCTCAGCGGCTCCCATCTCGGATCTGCATTCGTTTCATCTGTATCCGAATCATCATCGGTAATAATGATATCATCTGCATTCAAATCGAAAGAATCATCATCCGTTTTAGGCGTATGCTTTTTTAATTTAGAGGTCATTTGCTTGTTACATTTTCCCGGCGCGTGAACATGTTTTATCGGGATGGATAATGCCACGAACTCATACAGAAACCATGCCAGATTGATAATGCCTTCCAACTCCGGAATAACGACGATTTCATCACTTTCTTCCGCATAGTCTTTCCCAAACTTTACAATCAAGCGGGAATTGGTCTCTATTGGAAAATCCATGTCATCCAAACAGCGGTCGCAAGAGATTGCTATCACACCGTTGAAATTAAAACTTAGCTCAAACAAACCTGTTTTCCTGACAACTTTAAGCGAAACTTTTACTTTCCCTTTTTGAATGTCCTCTCCGCCTATATTAGTAAAGTACTGATTATCCAGCAAATATTCATATTCCTGAATATCCTGCTGCATATTTTTCAAATCGACCTTGTATAAATCAAATTTTCCCAAAACACAATAGATTTTTTGAAAACGCTGCAAAGGTACAAAATATTTGTCAGATAAATAAATATTTTAAACTAAATTTTCCAACTTTTTATGCGTAAAGTGCCAAATTATTATTACTTTTGTTTCGCAAATCAACTTATCGTCTGATACAATTTTATCGTCTGTCTAATGAAAAATACACAACACGCCATTCGTGAGCTTACTCCCTTGTCCGAAAGGGATTGCTTCTACATTGCCGATCGCTTGAAGGCCGAGTTTACTTATCCTATACACAGTCATACCGAATTTGAGCTTAATTTCACGGAGCATGCTGCGGGTGTGAAACGCATTGTGGGTGACTCGATTGAGTTAATCGGCGATTACGACCTTGTATTGATTACCGGAGAGAATTTGGAACATGTGTGGTCACAAAATGAATGTCATTCGAAAGAAATCAGGGAAGTCACCATCCAGTTTTCACAAAACTTGTTCTTCGACAATCTGATTAACAAAAATCAATTCGGTTCTATCCGGGCTATGCTTACAAAAGCCCAAAAAGGCTTATCTTTTCCCATGAAAGCCATTATGAAGGTGTACCCATTGCTGGATACGCTTTCGTCGGAAAAGCAAGGTTTCTATGCAGTTATAAAATTGCTCACCATACTGTACGAACTTTCGCTCTTTGTTGATCAGGCACGCACCCTGTCGAGTTCGTCGTTTGCAAAAATAAGCCCCCTTTCAGATAGTCGCAGGGTTAAAAAAATACAAGATTTTATCGAAAAAAATTACAAAAAAGAAATACGACTGGAGCATTTAGCCGAATTGTCATGTATGACGCCGTCGTCTTTCAGTCGCTTTTTCAAACTGCGTACAGGCAAGACTTTGTCTGATTATATTATTGACATACGTTTGGGCTACGCTTCCAGATTGTTACTTGATTCCACCATGTCTGTGGCGGAAATATGCTATGAATGTGGGTTTAACAATCTGTCAAACTTCAATCGTATTTTCAAGAGGAAGAAAGATTATTCGCCAAAAGAGTTTCGCAATAACTACAAAAAGAAAAAAGTGTTTGTTTAGTTTCTAAATAGTATTAATAAATGGCAAAATAGTACTTGTTTTGTCGTGTTACTCTCTATATCTTTGCCTTAACAATTTTAATAATTTCTTATTATCATGAAGAAACTGAAAAAATATCTACAATTCCATTTTGCAGCAGGCAAAATAAAAATGGTATTGTGCGCTGCTGCTTTAATGACAAGTCTTGGTGTGCTACAAGCGCAAACGGGTAGTATATCAGGTACGGTCATTGACGACGTCGGCGACCCCCTGATGGGGGTGACCGTATTGGTAAAGGGCACCAACAATGCGGTACTCACAAATAGGGACGGTAACTACACCATTCAAGCCGAGAAAAATGCCACACTTGTATTCTCTTATGTGGGAATGAAGCCCCACGAAGAAGTCGTGAACGGACGCGGACGCATTGATGTGGAATTGCAATCCGGAATGAATATTGACGAAGTAGTGGTGGTAGGCTATGGTACAATGAAAAAGTCGGACCTCACAGGCGCCGTGGCAAAAGTATCTGCCGAAGACCTGAAGCAACTCTCCACCATTGACGTGGGACAGGCCTTGGCAGGACGTGTAGCCGGGGTAGATGTAATCAGTAACTCCGGTGAGCCGGGTTCCGGCACTAAAATCCGTATTCGCGGTTATGGGAGTATGAATACGTCCGACCCCTTGTATGTAGTGGATGGCTTCCCGGTATCGGATGTAGACTATCTGTCGCCGCAGGATATTGAAAGCCTCGAAATTTTGAAAGATGCTTCTGCAACAGCTATTTACGGATCGCGTGGCGCAAACGGCGTGGTGCTGATTAAAACCCGTGGCGGGCGCTACAATTCACATACGCGCGTGGAAGCAAATGTGTATGGCAGTATGTCCATGATGGCAAGAAACATAGAACTGCTGAACGCATGGGAATACGCAACCTTGAAAAAGGAATTGTACAACAACAGCGGTATGCCGATAAGCGCACAGAATGCCGCCATGTTCGATTTTGTCATAAACAATAAATACAAGGGAACGAACTGGGTGGACGAAGTTAGCCGTCCGGGCGTCGCTCAAAATTACAATGTGGACGTGAGCGGTGGTAGTGATCGTCATACTTTCAGCGTCGGAGCTACCTATTCCGCTACGCAAGGCGTTCTTAAATACAATGAGCTGGATGCAATTACCGCGCGCATAAACAATACATATAAAATATCATCCGACATTTCTCTGGGCATAAACATTATTTACACCAACCGCAAAACGCAGGGTGGCAACGGCAACGGTAATTACTACGGCAGTATCTGGCCGGCCGTCATGAGAGCCGACCCGATTTCATTGGCTTGGGATGAATATGCAGGCGCCTGGGGAGAAGTACTGTTTGCCGATCCGAGCTACCAACCGGCACGCCAAGTATATGAAGGCGCCAACTATGGTAGCAGTAGCAGCAATATGTTTATAGGCAACACTTTTTTGCAGTTTGATAATATAGCTAAAATCAAAGGCTTGTCGCTTCGAGCGCAATACGGCATACGCACCAACTTCGGCGAATCCTTGGCCTATTCGCCGGTCTATTATGTATCGGCCGACCAGAACCGTTCCAACAGTAGTTTGATGGTAGGACGCAACGAGTTCAAGTCGTGGTTGGCAAATGCTTACCTGATGTATAATAAAGACTTTGACAAGCACAGTCTCGGACTAACATTGGGGGCGGAAGCACAAGATTTCAGATTCACCACGCTGACCGGCTCGGCGCAAGATATACCCGAAGCGGAAAATATGTGGTACCTGGATCAAACAGGTACGCCGTCTTCGCGCTCGGCTACGCACTCTTCTCCTTACTGGAATCGTATGGCCTCGTTTTTCTTCAGGGGAAACTACACCTACGACAGGCGATACCTGCTGACCGCTACGATACGTTCCGACGGTTCGTCTAAATTCCTCAATCACTGGGGATATTTTCCTTCCTTTTCACTGGGATGGAATTTGCACCAGGAAGCATTCATGCAAACGGAAGGCAATCCATTTCAAATGATGAAGTTCCGTGCAGGTTACGGCTTAGTGGGTAATGAATCCAGCGCCGGCGCTTCCGACTATGTAGCGCTGATGAGTTCAGGCTATAACGCTGTGATTGGAGACGCCCTGCAAACGGGATATATTCAGTTGGAATATGCCAACGCAAATTTGCAATGGGAAGCATCCGAACAGTTTAATTTCGGACTGGATTTTATGCTGCTGAAATCCAAACTGTCGGGAACCATCGACTACTTTATCCGCAACACCCGCGACATGATACTGAAAACACCCGTGCCGATGTATGCCGGTCTGAGCCGCCCCAGCACCAATTCCGGTGAAATGCGTAACAACGGCTTGGAATTGACGCTGCGTTGGTCGGATAAAAAAGATGACTTCACCTACTCAATAGGCGCGAATGCTTCGTTTATCAAAAACAAAGTCTTAGCCCTCGGTTCTCCCGACCCGGTTTATGGCACCAATATGGACAAATTGCAACAACCCTTTACCCGTACCGAAGTAGGCATGGAAATGGCATACTTTTATGGCTATAAGACCGACGGCCTTTTCCAAACAATAGATGAGATCAACAATTACAAAACACCCGACGGACGCTTAATCCAACCCAATGCACAACCCGGCGACGTGAAGTTCTTGAAAATAGCCAACGATGGCGAGCCGCTCAATATCGAAGACCGTACCTATTTGGGCAGCGGCATGGCTGACGTAACATTTGGTATGAATGCGAGCGTAGCATGGAAGGGCATTGACCTTTCCCTGTTCCTGCAATCATCCGTAGGGAACGAAATTGCCAACGCTGCCGTGATGGACTTATACTCCACCAACTTCGGCCAATGGAACATGTCGAAAGAAATGATGAACCGATGGACAGGCCCCGGATCGACCAACCAATATCCGCGTTTGTCGGCAAACGACTTCAATCAGAACTCTCAATTCTCCGATCGCTATATTGAAGATGGTTCCTACCTGCGTATTAAAAACCTGCAATTGGGCTACACCCTGCCGCAAGGGGTGACGAAGAGTTTAAAAATTCAACGCTTACGCATCTACGTATCGGCGGACAACCTGCATGTGTTTACCAAGTACAGCGGCTTCGACCCGGAAATGGGCGACTACCTGCGTCAACCACTCAACAACGGTATCGACCTGGCATCCTATCCACGTCCTCGCACCTTTGTCCTCGGACTTAATATAACTTTATAAATTTATAAAACGAATATGAAAACGAAAAGAAAATTAATATACAAAATAGCCGGTGTACTGCTATTCGCACTGACGGCGGTTGGCTGCAACGATTTCCTCGAAGCGGTAGAACCCCAGGGTAAGGAGGTCAGCGACGCCTATATGAATGTAGAAGCAAATGCTGAAAAAGTAATCGTAGGCTTGTACGAACTGTTGTCATTTACCTCAGGAACAGGTCCGGACGGTCTATGGATAGACAATCACTACGAGTTTTACATGGGATCTCTCGCTTCCGACGATGCCGACAAAGGGAGTTCACCCACTGACTATCCCGACCTGCAAATGGTCTGCACTTATCAGATTATACCCACCAACACCCTTGTGCAGAATTTTTACCTGAATGGTTTTTGGGGCGTATCGCGTGCCAATTATGTACTGTATAATATAAAAGACGCGCCCATTAAAACTGCCGTAAAACAGCGTATGGAAGGCGAAGGTCATTTCTTCCGCGCTTACTGGTACTTCTACCTGTTGCGTCACTATGGAGGTATGCCTATCTTCACCGAACCGGTGAAAGCCGAAGACTTTGGCAATGTGCCGCGTTCTTCGTTCACCGAAACCATGCAGTTTATCATTGACGAATTGAATCTGGCTGTAGAATTGCTTCCCCGCAAGGAAGAATATTTAGCCAAAGACCTCGGACGCGCCTCGAAAGGCTCGGCGCAAGGCTTTCTGGCAAGGGTAATGCTCTACCGTTTGGGTACCGACCCTGAAGTGAACGGCAGCGAAACCACATGGCAGGCATTATACGACCTCACGGGCGAGATTATCTCGTCGGGAAGTTATCGCTTGGCGCCCAATTTTGCTACCTTGTTTGAAGAAGATACCGATGGCGGCTATCGCATCGAATCGTTGTTTGAATACACCGGCAAAGGTGGCTGGGGCAACAGCGGAAAAGTATTTATGGATTGGATGGTACAGGGCGTCCGCGGCGGCAGTTGGTTTGGCTGGGGCTTTAATCAGCCTACGCAGAATTTGGTAAATGCCTTCGACCCCACCGACCCGCGCCTGAGTAGCACCGTTTATGGACCGTACTACAACAACGGTATCATCTACGGCGGTCTGGAACCCTACGACCGCTCAAGCAGCATGATGACCGACTACTACAACCGCAAGGTGGCGGTTCCCGGTATGAATGCCTTACTTAACGGCACATCCAAGGCCATTATCATCATCCGATACGCCGACGTGTTGTTGATGCGCGCCGAAGCAGCTTACTTTACCGGCAAAGAGGACGAAGCCCGTAACCGCGTAAACGAAATACGCGAACGCGCTCGCAATTCGTCACTCTGCAAAGGTTATGAAATGGGTAACCCCAGTGGCTTTCCGATGCCGACTACACCGCCCAACATTCCCAATATTACGTCGTCGGGCGAACAATTGTTGAACGATATCTGGCAGGAACGCCGCCTCGAACTGGCATTCGAAAATTTCCGCACCTACGATTTGATACGTACCGGCAGATTAGTGGAAACCGTGGGGAAAGTAAAGGACGATGCTCGCGCCAACGGGCAGGGAGCCGGATTTACAGAAGCCAAGGAATTTCAAATAGCCGGCATAAGGCAAAATATTATCAAGAGCAGTTTGAAGGTAAACGTACCGGATGCCACCGGAAAACGTCTGGGCAGCGACAATGGCGAACGCTATATTCCGGTATTTCCCATCCCGAATACGGAAGTTTCCTACTGGAATATTGATCCCAATCCAAACAATTAAAATTAAGGTATAAAGAGTATGAAAAAGTATAGTATATATATCCTGTTCGCCGTCCTGTTGGGCGGCATGGCAGCGCTGAGCGGCTGCGATGAAAAAGATTTTTCCGCCGACTATGACATTCCATGGGTTGTGTCGAAAATTACGAATGTAACACCTGCTGATTCCGAGGGCTACCCAACGGCCGCTCCGGGTGCGAATATCACGCTGACCGGCGAAAATTTGGGAAGCGACTATGTACAGTCCGACGGCTTTTTGATTGGCTCCGTTCCGTGCAGTATTGTATCGCAAAGCGCTACGACGGCCGTGATCACCGTACCGGCAGGAATAAAAGAACCCAGCGATATTACGGTTCGTAACCTGCATAATCGTACTTTTGTGTACGGAAAGCAGCTTATTCCAAATTTATAAATTAATAATAACATGAAAAAAGTAATTATCTGTTTATGGGTATTGCTGGCAGGAACTACAGCATGGGGGCAGTCAGTATCGCAAACTTGGCAAGTCGCCGACCCTGAAGCTACGCCTGAAGCGAAACAACTCTTTGCCCGACTGCTTAAAATTCAGGATAAGGGCATTATGTACGGACACCAAGATGACCTGATGACGGGAAACACCTGGTGGTACTCCGCTGAAACACCCGATCGTTCGGATACCAAAGAGGCCGTAGGCGACTATCCGGGCTTGGTGGGGTTTGAACTCGGCGAAATAGAACTCGGCGGCAAACGATCGCTCGACTCGGTAGCCTTTACCGAAATGGCCGCACAGGCAAAACGTTTTCACGGACAGGGCGGTATTATCACCGTGAGCTGGCACGTGGTGAACCCCATCAGCGCCCAATGGCCCGGCATCAAGGAACCCAACGGAGCAGGCTCAGCTTGGGAAGTTAACTTCCTTACGCCATCCGACGACAACCTGAACGCCGTGAAGAGCGTACTGCCCGGCGGCAGCAACCATGCCATGTTCAATACATGGCTCGAACGGTTGGCGCGCTACTTCCAAACATGGAGAGACGACAATGGCCAACTCATTCCGTTTATCTTCCGCCCTTACCACGAACACTCCGGTAACTTCTTCTGGTGGGGACGCGGTCGCTGCTACGACGAAGAATACGCCGCACTGTGGAAGTACACGGTGAACTACTTGCGCCAACGCGGTCTGCATAACATCCTGTATGCTTACAACACGGATAAGGTGTTTTCGCGCGAAGAGTATCTTGCCGGTTATCCGGGCGACGAATATATTGATATGATTTCGATCGACTGGTACGGACAAGGCGAAGAGTTTAATCAGAATGTGGACAAGGCCCTTACGTTTACGACGCTCTTGGCGCAGGAAAAGAAAAAACTGCACGCGCTGAGCGAATGTGGTCCCATCAGCGTGGACTTGCAGAAGATACTGGCGAAGTATAAATCGTCGTATATCCTCACATGGCGACACGCTCCGCCACGCGGAGGCTTCCGGTTTACGCCGCCCACACCGGAAGATATAGCAAAAATGCCGCCTGAGCAACGCGAAGCTTTCGAACGTTGGAGCAAAATGCCTAAACATGAAGACTTCCTCAAAGAGATGAAAGCCAATAAAAGCTACTTGTTCCTGAAAGATATTCAAAAAATAAAATAGAATTTTGATGACAAAAAAATCTTTTTTCAGATTAATCCTCCCCCTTTTATGTTTGGGGGGGATTTTTCTTTCTTGTTCGCAAAGCGATGTTTTTGTGAAACAAAACAACGGACGTTTTGAAATTAACGGAAAGCCGTATTACTATATTGGCGCTAATTTTTGGTATGGCGCCATGCTCGGTTCTACCGGACAGGGCGGTGACCGCGAACGTTTGCGTCAAGAATTGGACTTTATGCAAAGCATCGGTATCACCAACCTGCGCGTATTGGTGGGGGCCGACGGACCCGACGGACAACCGTCGAAAGTGCGTCCGGCCTTGCAAATTGCGCCCGGTGTGTACAATGATACCATTTTTGACGGACTGGATTTTTTCCTTTCCGAGTTGGGAAAACGGAAAATGTACGCGGTGCTGTTTCTCAATAATAGTTGGGACTGGAGCGGCGGTTACACGCAATATTTGGAATGGGCAAACATAGTTCCCGACACAGCAGGTGCAATGGGATGGCAGCAACTGACAAAACGCTTAGCGCAATATGCTACCTGTGATGTGTGTAAAGAAATGTTTTTCGACCACGTCAAAACCGTGCTCTCACGTACCAATCGTTACACGAATAAAAAATACACCGAAGACCCCGCTATTATGGCATGGCAGGTAGGCAACGAACCACGTGCATTCAGTGATGAGGCAAAACCGGCTTTTACCCAATGGATCCAAGAAACAACGGCGCTCATTCGCTCGCTTGATAAAAATCATCTTATTTCAATCGGCAACGAAGGAGCGATAGGTTGCGAAAACGATATACAGTTGTTTGAAACCATACATGCCGACCCCAACGTGGACTATCTTACCATTCATATCTGGCCGAAAAACTGGAATTGGATTTTTGCGATGAACCCCGATGCGGTGAAACAAATGATGGAAACGATGAAGAATAATCCGATGTACGGCGCGCCGACCGACGGTGAAAGTACAACGCGCCGGATGCCCGATATTGCCGCTATGAGCAATGTGGCAGTGCAGGTAGATAAAGCCATAGAGAAAACCAAAGAATACATCGACACCCACACAGCGATTGCCGAAAAATTGCAAAAACCTATGGTTATAGAAGAGTTCGGCTATCCGCGCGATAACCATCGGTACGAGTTGCAAGACCCTGTTACGGGACGCAATAATTATTACGAATACATATTCTCGCGCTTGGAAGAGTCCTGTCAAGTAGAAGGTGTATTCTCCGGCTGTAACTTTTGGGCTTGGGCAGGCTTCGGGCGCCCTGCAAACTTATTTTGGCAACCTTGGGACAACTACTTGGGAGACCCTTCGCAGGAAGAACAAGGGCTGAATGCCGTATTTAATGAGGATTCTACTATTGAGTTAATCAAAAAATATGCCGATACGATAACTAAATAAAGGAATAGTTATGAAAAAGATAAATCTCATTTTAATTTTAATTTTCGCTGCAAATACAATGGTGCAGTCTCAAAATACGAACGACGAACAACCGACCCCTCCCCCAATGCCGCAGTTTACGCCCGAAATGTTTGCAAACATGCCACCATCCATGTTGTTACAAATGCCGGTAGAATTTCTTGAAAATTTGCCGGTAGAAGTGCGTGAAAAAATGCCGAAATTGAAAGCTGAAAATTTGGCGAAAACGCCCCAAATGGGATGGAACAGTTGGAACACATTTGCGACCAATATCAACGAGGAATTAGTGAAAGGTATTGCCGATGCATTTGTCTCGCTTGGCTTAAAGGATGCCGGTTATGAGTATATTGTGCTGGATGACGGTTGGATGGCAATGGAGCGGGATGCTCAGGGCAACTTAACGCCGCATCCGGAAAAATTTCCCAATGGAATAAAAGCGGTTGCCGACTACGTGCATGCCAAAGGCTTGAAATTCGGATTGTATAATTGCGCCGGTTCGAGAACTTGCGCCGGTTATCCCGGCAGTCGCGGGCATGAATACCAAGACGCCCTTAAATATGCCGAATGGGAGGTAGATTACTTGAAATATGACTGGTGTAACGTGGCGCCCATTCGGGAAACGGCAGATAAAATAGCGTATGCGCGTGAAGCCTATTCGGTAATGGCTCAGGCTTTGTTAGCGGCAGGCCGTCCGGTTTTGTTCAGTCTTTGCGAATGGGGCGACAATGATCCATGGAAATGGGCCTCATTTCTTGGACATAGTTGGCGTACTACAGGCGATATTTCCAATTGTTTTGACTGCATAGAAAATCATGGAACATGGAATTCGTGGGGCGTGATGCAAATTTTGAATATGCGTGATCAGGATGTCTTGCGCAAGGCAGCAGGTCCGGGTCACTGGAACGACATGGATATGATGGAAGTGGGCAACGCTGGACTTTCTCTCTACGAAAACCAATCGCATTTTGCACTGTGGGCGATTCTCAATTCCCCCCTGATATTGGGCAACGATATTCGCAATATGAGCAAAGAAACATTGGCGGTTTTGACCAATAAAAATATTATTGCGCTCAATCAGGATACGCTGGGTATTCAAGGTTTCCGGTATAAAACGATTAACGATAGCATTGAAATTTGGGCAAAGCCGCTGGCGGGCGACGAATGGGCGCTGTTATTTCTAAATCGCGCCACAAGACCTGCGGAATTTACTTTTGACTGGCGTACAGCACAAATTTCCGATGCGTTTTTCAATAAAGAAATTTTATTCTCCGACACAAACGTGTATAAAATAAAAGATTTGTATGCGGGAAAAGAACTTGGCGATACTAAAAAACCGCTAAAAGCGCAATTAGACAAACATCAATCATTGGTAATACGATTAAAAAAATAATAAGATGAAAACAAAACATTTACTTTTTACCGTTCTATTCTTCTTTGCAGGAATAAGCGTTCTTAGTGCACAAAACAACGAACAATGGGCAGGCTTAAACTTTTTTGCAAATGAAAATATGCAACTCCGAAAAGAAGCAAAACCCATTAATGCGGTGTTCATAGGCAATTCCATTACCCAAATGTGGGCTGGAATGCGTCCTGATTTTTTCAAAGACAACAATTATCTGGGACGTGGTATCGGCGGACAAACTACGCCGCAAATGCTTTCGCGTTTCAGGGCGGATGTTGTGGAATTAAAACCGCAAGCAGTGGTTATCAACGGCGGTATCAACGATATTGCGACCAACAGCGGCACCTACAATTTTGAATTTACCTTCGGAAGTATCCAGTCTATGGCGGAAATAGCGCATGCCAATGGCATAAAAGTAATTCTTACTTCTGTGTTACCGGCAGCTGAGATACCATGGCGGAAAGAAATTCCTGCCGTGCCTGCTAAAATAGACCAACTGAACGCAGCGATAAAAGAATATTGCATCAAAAATAGTTTTACTTATGTGGATTATTATTCGCAGTTAGTAAGTAAGGACGGTCATAAAGGAATGCCCGAACAATACACTATGGACGGCGTTCACGTAAACATAGCAGGCTATGAAATCATGGAAAAAATTGTAAAATCGGTAATAGAAAAAATAATTAAATAATATGCGAAAAATAATTTTTACCGCAATGGCGATAGGCATTATGATTTCCGGTTATGCACAAGCGCCGCAATTAGGAAAGGCGTCTGTAGATGAAGTCATCAAAGCAATGACTCTCGAAGAAAAAGTGGATTTATTGGTTGGCGCCGAAAGGCGTGAAGGCGATTTCATGAATCCTGTTATAGGTGAAACCATGTCGTTGGTGCAGGGAGCAGCCGGCACAACACAACCCATTCCGCGTTTAGGTATCCCAGCCGTTGTAATGGCTGACGGCCCCGCCGGCTTGCGCATTGCGCCGATACGCGAAGGGACTGCCGAAACTTTTTATTGCACAGCTTTCCCCGTAGCCACATTATTGGCAGCTTCATGGAATCCTGTTTTGGTGGAAAATGTGGGCAATGCTATCGGCAATGAAGTTTTGGAATACGGCGTGGATATATTGCTTGCGCCCGCCCTCAATATTCATCGCAATCCTTTGTGTGGTCGCAATTTTGAATACTATTCCGAAGACCCGTTGCTGGCTGGAAAAACAGCGGCTGCATTTGTGCGCGGCGTACAGTCCAAGGGCGTAGGTACGTCTTTAAAACACTTTGCCGCCAACAATCAGGAAACCAATCGTGGCAGCAATGATGTCCGCATCACGCAACGCGCCCTGCGTGAAATTTACCTGAAAGGGTTTGAAATCGCAATACGCGAAGCAAAACCATGGACGGTGATGACGTCTTACAATAAAATCAATGGCGTTTACACTTCCGAAAGTCGAGAATTGCTTACCACCATTCTGCGTGACGAATGGGAATTTGAAGGTACAGTGATGACCGACTGGAACGGCGGAATAGATGCGCCCGCGCAAATTTATGCCGGTAACGATTTGTTGATGCCCGGTATTATTGCACAACGCGATAACATTCTTCAAGCCGTGAAAACGGGTAAACTCAGCGAAAAAGACGTGGATACCGATGTGCGCCGTATTTTGAATATGATTCTTAAATCACCGCGTTTCAAAGGATACCAATTTTCCAATAAACCCGATTTGAAAGCGCACGCGGATTTGACCCGCGCTTCGGCAACCGAAGGAATGATATTGCTTAAAAACAATCAGAACGCTTTGCCCTTGAAAGATAAAAATATTGCCGTATTTGGCATCACCTCTTATGAATTTATTGCAGGCGGTACAGGTAGCGGCGATGTAAACGAAGCCTACACCATTTCTTTGGGCGAAGGGTTGAAAAATGCAGGTTTTACCAATAATAAGCGTGTGCAGGAAATTTACGACAAGCACATTGCTGCCGAAGATGAAAAGAATAAACCCGACCCCAGCAATCCGTGGGCTATGTATATGCCGCGTATCCGTCCTGCCGAATTTATTCCGGCGGTAGCATCGCTGAATCAAGCCGCTGCCGAATCAAATACAGCGCTAATAACCATTGGCCGTACCTCCGGTGAATTTTCCGACCGCAAACTGCCTGATGATTTCAACCTTTCAACGGTTGAACAGGAACTGATAACGAATGTTAGCAAAGCTTTCCATGCTGCCGGTAAAAAAGTTGTTGTCATTCTGAACATCGGCGGCGTTATTGAAACCGCTTCGTGGAAAGAACAAACCGACGCTATTTTATTGGCATGGCAACCCGGACAGGAAGGCGGTAATTCCATTGCCGACATACTTAGCGGTAAAGTAAATCCTTCGGGCAAACTCCCGATGACGTTCCCTGTAAACTATATGGACATTGCATCCTCGGCTAATTTTCCATACGACGCACCGCCTCCCGGTCTTAGCAGTTTCATGAGCGCACAGCCAACCGAAGTTGAAAAGAAAGAGCCTGAACGCAATATTGATTATACGCTCTACGAAGAAGATGTTTATATTGGCTATCGTTATTTCGATACCTTCGGCAAAGAAGTTTCCTATCCTTTTGGCTATGGGCTTTCGTATAGCGCTTTTGATTATTCACAAGCAAAAGTGAAAAAAAACGGCGCCAATTATGTTGTGAGCGTAGTGGTAAAAAATACGGGTAAAACTGCCGGAAAAGAAGTAGTGCAATTATATGTAAGTGCACCTGATGCGCATATTGCAAAGGAATTAAGAGCTTATGCCAAAACGAATGTTTTGCAACCGGGCGAAAGCGAAGAAATAACATTAAGCATAAATACTGCGGATTTAGCTTCGTTTGATGCTGTCGCAAATGCGTGGATTGTTGCCGCAGGCGACTACCTGTTCCATTTTGCCGCTTCTTCTGCTGATATAAAAAGCACTTTAAAAATCAAGGTAGCTCAAAAATTACTGACAGAGGCTCATGATGTACTAAAACCGCAAGGTAAGATTGTTGTTTTGGGAAAATAACCTGTTGTCAACGTGTAACTTGGGAATTTAACGTAAATTTGCATCTTATACAATCGAAGTGATTAATAACAACATGAATTTATTTAAAAATAGACTGGAAGAAGTAATTAACGAGCATGAAAAGCTCATCACACGTAAAAACGAAGTGATACTTCCCGGCAACGGCATATTTGAACGCTTAAAATATCCGGTGTTGACCGGCGCGCATACGCCTGTTTTTTGGCGGTATGATTTATCGCCGGAAACCAATCCGTATTTTATGGAACGTTTTGGTATCGCCTGTGCGTTCAATGCCGGCGCCATCAAATGGAAGGGAAAATATGTGTTGGCGGTGCGTATGGAAGGCAACGACCGCAAATCATTTTTTGCCATAGCCGAAAGCTCGAATGGCGTGGACAATTTTCGCTTTTGGGATTATCCCATTATGATGCCCGAAACGGAAGACCCCACGACCAACATGTACGACATGCGGCTTACCGCCCATGAAGACGGCTGGATATACGGCATTTTCTGCGCCGAACGCAAAGACCCGGACGCGCCTTCAGGCGACCTGTCGGCAGCAACGGCAACGGCGGCTATTGCGCGTACCAAAGATTTAATTGCATGGGAACGTTTGCCCGACTTGAAATCGAAGAGCCAACAACGGAATGTAGTGTTGCACCCCGAATTTGTGAACGGCAAATATGCGCTTTACACGCGCCCGCAAGACGGCTTTATTGATGCCGGAAGCGGTGGCGGCATTGGCTGGGCGCTCGTTGACGATATCACGCACGCGGAAGTGAAAGCGGAAAAAATTATGAATGCACGCTATTACCATACCATAAAGGAATTGAAAAACGGCGAAGGCCCGCATCCGCTTAAAACGGCGAAAGGATGGCTGCATCTGGCACACGGCGTGCGACATTGTGCTGCCGGTTTACGCTATGTGTTGTATCTGTACATGACTGACCTCGAACAGCCGGACAAACTGATAGCCGAGCCGGCCGGTCATCTGATAGCCCCATTGGAGGAGGAAAGAGTCGGCGATGTGTCCAATGTGTTATTCTCAAACGGCTGGATAGCAGATGATGATGGGACGGTCTATCTCTATTATGCTTCCTGCGATACACGTATGCACGTTGCGGTATCGTCGGTCGACAGGCTGGTGGATTATTGCCTGCATACAGCGCCCGACGGTTTTCGCTCGGCAACTTCGGTTGATACCTTAACGGAAATCATCAACAGAAACAAAAAAATAATAAAATGAACGTAGCATTAAAAGAAAAAATAGGATATGGTTTTGGCGATATGGCCTCGTCCATGTTTTGGAAAATATTTGGCATGTACTTGCTGTTTTTCTACACCAAAGTGTTTGGAATATCACCCGCTGCTGCCGGAACTATGTTTATGCTGGTACGTATTTTTGATGCCGTGAATGACCCTTTAATGGGTATTATTGCCGACCGTACACATACCCGTTGGGGAAAATACCGCCCCTATCTCTTGTGGTTTGCCATCCCCTTTGCATTGGTAGGCATTACCACCTTTTATACACCCCATTTGGACGAGACGGGCAGATTAATTTATGCCTATATCACTTACACCCTTATGATGGTGGTGTATACGACTGTTAACGTCCCTTACGCTTCCTTGTTGGGCGTTATGTCCGCAAACCCGAAGCAGCGCAACACCTTGTCTTCCTATCGTATGTTCTTTGCATTTATCGGTAGTTTCATAACCTTTATGCTATTACAGCCCTTAGTTGACTTTTTTGCTGCTGTTTTTGATTCGGACGCCAATCTTATGGAGACCATGGATGCAACCAGCATTAGCCGGTCGCCGACAGGTTGGGTGCTGGCAGTAGCCGTTATAGGCGTTATTTGTGCCGGACTCTTCTTTTTGTGTTTTAAGTTGACACGTGAACGTGTGAAACCGGTCGATGAAGAAAAGAACAAAAACACTTCGGTGAAAGAGGATATAAAAAATCTTTTCCGCAATACACCGTGGTGGATTCTTATGGTATCCGGCATCGGCGCTTTGCTTTTCAATGCCATTCGCGACGGCGTCGCCCTTTTCTATTTTGCCGATTACATACAGGTAAATTACAAAATGCCGTATTCGGGCTGGACGATGGCGACCGTTTATCTCTTGATAGGGCAAGCTGCCAATATGATAGGAGTGGCGTTGGCTGCGCCTTTGTCCAACCGGTTCGGGAAAAAGCAAACCTACATGGTCGCATTGTCATTAGCGGCCGGATTTAGTGCGGTGTTTTTTATTCTCACGCCGGATGATATTCTGTGGATCCTGTTGCTGCAAATACTCGTCTCTGTTTGCGCCGGTTATGTACTGCCCTTGTTGTGGAGCATGTATGCCGATATTGTCGACCACCAGGAACTGAAAACAAACCGTCGGGCTACAGGCTTAATATTCTCCTCTTCCTCTATGTCTCAAAAAATCGGCTCTGCCGTTGGCGTTGCGCTTACAGGTTGGCTGTTGGCAGCCTTCGGTTACTATCAGGATGCTGCCGTGCAAACAGGAAGCGCCATCCTGGGCGTACGATTAATGATGAGTTGGTTGCCTGCCGCCAGTTGTGTATTGGCTATCGTAGCCATGATTTTTTATCCGCTCTCCGAGAAGAAAGTAAAAAAAATAACAGCTGAATTAGAGAAAAGACGCATGGCAAAATGAAACGGGAACTAACAGAAAACATCCTGCCTTATTGGATGAATAAAATGCAGGATGGAGAACATGGCGGCTTCTACGGACGTATTGACGGGAACGAAGTATTACACCCTTACGCCAATAAAGGAGCCATCATGAATGCCCGTATTCTGTGGACTTTCGCAGCGGCCTACCGTCTGTTGGGAAATGAGGAATACCGCGTAGTCGCTTGTCGTGCGTTCGATTACATCAAAGCGCATTTTATCGACAATCTGCATGGAGGGGCGTTTTGGGAACTTGATTACCAAGGCAACCCGGTCAATACCAAAAAACAAACCTATGTGCAAGGCTTTATGCTGTATGCCTTTTCCGAATATTACAGAGCGACCGGCGATGCTGAATCCCTTCGGTTGGCGAAAGACTTTTTTTATTTGATTGAACGTTGCTTCGACAAGGAACAAGGAGGCTATTTCGAAGCCTGCTCACGCAATTGGCTGCCAATAGACGACATGCGATTAAGCGAAAAGGACGCCAATGAGAAAAAAACAATGAATACGCATTTGCACATACTCGAACCGTATACCAACTTATGCCGGATATGGGACAACGACGAACTGAAAGCGGCGCAAAAAAGATTGATTCGTATCTTTATCGACAAAATAGTAGATAGACAAAGCAACCACCTTCAGTTGTTTTTCGACGAAACGTGGCATGTGAAATCTTCCGCCATTTCATACGGACATGATATTGAAGCGTCGTGGCTCCTGTTTGAGGCGGCGGAGGAATTGGGCGATAAGGAATTGTCGGACGAGGTGAAAATCATTTCACTGAAAATAGCCGCTGCCGCTGCGGAAGGACTTATGCCCGATGGAAGTCTGCTATACGAGCGAAACAATGAACATATCGACCGCGAGAGGCATTGGTGGGTGCAGGCTGAGGCCGTAGTCGGATTTATGTATGCGTATAGAAATTCGGGAAACGACGCGTACAGGCAAAAATCCTTGCGCGTATGGGAATACATCCGGACATATATCATCGACCGGACAAATGGAGAATGGCACTGGAGCCGGTTGGAAGATGGGACTGTAAACCGCTCGGACGATAAAGCCGGTTTTTGGAAATGCCCTTACCACAATGGACGGATGTGCTTGGAAATGATGGATTTGACTCAAGAAAATCATATGGAATCCCGCCGTCAATTCGGCACATATTAATGTGGGAGCGGGGCTGCGTTACGCAAAGCCGCCGGAGAAGTTAATGACGACTTAACAACGTTATTAATGCTAACTTAACAAAACCGGTAAAAACAGAAAAACATTATAAGTAGTCCCTGCATTCCTACGGAATGATAAAACGACTACCGGACTTGACCCAGACTTTCCATGTTTTAAAAATATGGAAAGTCTCTATAAACAACCCTCGCAGTTGCCCTTACCCCTAAATCCCCTAAAGGGGACTTTGCCTCGCAGACACTAAAAGTCCCCTTTAGGGGATTTAGGGGTAAGGATTTGTGAGGTGAGGCGCTCCTTTTTCTATTGATATGCAAGTCCTACAGACTTGACCCAGTTCGCTACTGCACGGTGACGCTGTTCGGTACTGTACGGTGATGCTTTCTTAGCTAGGCGCATAGCGCCGCTATTTTTGTAGCCGGGTGCGTAAGCGCCCGGTAATAATGTGCATAACCCCACCCAAAGCAGCGTAGCTGCGACATTTTGTAATATATAAATATTCTGTTATTTTTATAGCCTTGATTAATAATTCAAAATTTTAACTACATGGCAAATACTTATTCTCAACTATATGTGTATCTTGTTTTTGCAGCGGGTCGTACCCAATGGGCACTGGCGCCCGTAATGACGTGCCTGACAATGGCAGGAGGCTCCTCCCCTCTCCAAAATGGAGAGGGGCAGGGGGTGAGGAAACAAGAGATGCCCAATTTAAGCTGCAACTAATTTCCGGTAATCGTAGGGCGACATGTCGTATTTGCTCTTGACCCGCCGTTGAAAAGTGCGGACAGTACCGACACCGGCTCTTTCGGAAAGGGTTTCCATCGGTAAATCCGTTTGTTCCAAGAGTGTGATGGCGTCTTTGAGGCGCAAGCTGTTGATATATTCCGTAAACGAGACAGTGCCGAAACACAAAACAAAAGCTTCCGCAAATAAAGGTTTGTTGGTTGCCAGATGGTTTATCAGGCTGTCGCGGGTAAGCTCCGGGTCGAGATAGATTTTTTCTTTAAAAATCAAATCGCGAATAGCGACGCAAAGTTCGTTTTTCTGGGTTTTCGGATGAAGTTTGTCTTTTGCATCTTCAATGGGTTCAAAAGACGTTTTCCGGAGAATTTCGTCTGTCCGGCGCGTTTGTTCTTCCTGTAATTCGTGAATGGTTTTTACCATAACCCGGTTTTTATTCATTATCAACCGGCTGTAATAAACCCATATTCCCAAGAGAATCATCAACAGGAAACATCCGCCCAAGGCAAAGAGCAGATAATTGCGGAGAGATTTCTTTTCGGTTTCAATTTTATCTACTTCATAAATTGTGCGAAAATCGTCGAGTTGGGCATTGAATT
>JAITNQ010000226.1 GCA_031290435.1 Candidatus Symbiothrix sp.
CGCCAATGATTAAAAAACTTCGATGTCCGAACATAATTCAAATTTATATAGGTTATTAAAATAGATCAAAAACAAATAATAGCTTGAATATTTCTAAAAATTCAAGACACAAATATAAACATATTTATCGGAAAATCAATAAATATTAATGGAGTAGATAGAAAAATCACACGAAGGAGAGAACAGATACAGCTTTTTTTCGTACCTTTGCGGATATTTTTTATACAGGCATGGATTGGTTATTGGAATTATTTAATGGTGAGGGAGTCGCCCATACTGTTCTGCTATTTGCATTCGTTATTGCAGCAGGCATTGGTTTAGGGAAAATTAAAATTTTCGGCATCTCATTAGGAATTACCTTTGTACTTTTTGTGGGTATCTTAGTTGCCCATTTGGGATTTAAAATCAATCCCGAAATTTTGCATTTTATGCGGGAATTCGGATTGATACTTTTTGTTTATTCGGTAGGCTTACAAGTAGGCCCCGGCTTCTTTTCTTCTTTCAAAAAAGGTGGAATCACGCTGAATATGTTGGCAATGGCTGTCGTATTTTTAGGTGTAACTATTACTGTTATTATCCATTTTATCACAGGAATCCCGATGCAAACCATGGTAGGGGTTATGTCAGGAGCGGTCACCAATACTCCCGGTTTAGGAGCTGCCCAGCAAGCATTTGCAGATATAAAAGGCGTCGGAGACCCAAGCATTGCTATGGGCTATGCCGTGGCTTATCCGCTTGCGGTAATCGGAATTATATTTTCCATTTTATTGATAAAATATCTTTTCAGGGTGAATCCGGACAGGGAAACGGAGGATTTGAATAAATTAGTAGGAAATAACGATGACAACATCAAATTGGTTTCGCTTGTAATCAGTAATCCGGCAATATTCGGAAAAAATATTGTAGATATTCATCGTTTATTGGACCGTCGCTTTGTGGTTTCGAGAGTTTTGCATGCGAACAACGATAAAATAGAAATCGCCTCCTCCCATACGATTTTGAATGGAAACGACCGGGTTTATGTTGCGACAACGCCGACCAATATGGAAACGGTAGTCGCTTTCCTCGGCAAACAAATCGAAATGGGTCAGGATGAATGGGATATGCTGGATTCGCATTTGGTTTCCCGTCGCATCCTGATAACGAAATCAAGCATTAACGGACGCCCTATCCGGCAACTCAATTTGCGTAACAATTTTGGCGTGAATATTACCCGGGTCAATCGTTCGGGAGTAGATTTGATAGCAGAGCCGACCTTAAATCTACAGGTAGGCGACCGGGTAACGATAGTGGGTGATGAAAATGCCATCAAAAGTGTAGAAAAAGTTTTGGGTAATCAGATGAAACGACTGAACGAACCAAATCTGATTCCGATTTTCATCGGTATTTTTCTGGGTATCCTATTGGGCAGTATTCCTTTCGTTTTTCCCGGAATTCCTCAGCCGGTAAAATTAGGTTTGGCCGGGGGACCTTTAATCGTTGCTATATTGGTCAGTATATTTGGCCCAAAATATCATTTGGTTACTTATACGACCATGAGCGCCAACCTGATGTTACGCGAAATAGGTATTTGTCTCTTCCTTGCTTGCGTAGGAATAGACGCCGGAGGTAACTTTGTGAATACGATTGTCAACGGCGGCGGCTTGCTTTGGGTGGGATATGGCGTGATGATTACCGTAATTCCCTTGCTATTCGTAGGAATTATCGGACGCTGGATATTCAAACTAAACTACTATTCCATCATGGGCTTGTTGGCCGGTAGCACAACCGATCCTCCTGCTTTGGCTTATTCAAATACGACTGCCGGAAATGATGCACCTGCGGTAAGTTATGCTACGGTTTATCCGCTTACCATGTTTTTGCGTGTATTAGCCGCCCAATTGTTAATCCTGTTTTTCTGTTAGCTGAAAATTCGGATTCAACACAGGATTACCAATTCCGGATTGCTTCCATAAGGGTGAAAACACATCCTGTTTCAAATTTTCACCCTTTTGGGTGATAGGAAAGGATGAGAAAATGGAGTACCTTTAGGCATATATTATAATCATAAGGCGAGTTATGATACATCAATAGTTTATCTTGAAAAAGCGCTCAATTTGGCAAAAGAAATAAAAGACAAAAAGAGGGAAGCAAATATATGCGGGAATCTTGCTGTTTCATATTGCAATAAGGGAGATTTAGAAACAGGAATATCATACTATCATAGCGCCATATCTATTCTTGAAAGTATTGATTCTCCATTCATTAGCGTAGCGATTGTTGACGACCACAAGATGGTGGTAGAGAGCTTGAGCAAGCTGATAAATGAATCGGGTATCGCCTTAGTCACGGATGTATATTACAACCTGAAGTCCTGCCGGTCGGGATTGGCAAAAACGCTACCCGATGTGCTGCTTCTTGACATCGGATTGCCCGACGGCGATGGAGTGGATTTCTGCGCCGAGATAACAAAGAATTATCCTGAATTGAAAATCATCATGCTGACTACTTATAAGGAATTCAGTATCGCCAAACGCGCTTTACACAACGGTGCACTTGGTTACATTTTGAAAAACGCCGAAAGTGAGGAAATGCTTGCCGGTATTGAAACGGTAAGCAAGGGTGAACAATTCCTGTGTGAGGAAATAGACCTTCTGCTGAAAGAAAAAAGATACGAAGATTTTGTCTGGCTTTCCAATCGTGAAAAGGAAATCCTGAAATACATTGCTGACGGTCATACAACAAAAGGAATAGTGGATTTGATTTATCGTGACATAGAAACCGTCCGGTCTTGCCGGAAAAATCTACTCATAAAACTTGACGCCAAAAATACTGCCGTAATGGTGAAAAAAGGATATGAAATGAAGTTGATTTGGTAATTAAACTTTCTCTTTAGGCAAGAAAAATAAATAACTTATAATAGTTTTCAAAAAAAGTATTATCTTTGCAAAAAAAATAGCAGAGATGAAAAAAGCAGATTTCACTTATGATATAGATAAATATACAATGTTTCTCTATTCACAGATGCCAGAGCGTTTAAGACGTTTA
>JAITNQ010000246.1 GCA_031290435.1 Candidatus Symbiothrix sp.
ACCGTTTCTTCACCGGCTCCACCCACCAATTGCTTGATATTGGCGCGAACCGTAATACGCGCTTTCACCAAAAGTTGGATACCGTTTTTTGCTACTGCTGCAATCGGCGGCGTATCAATCACTTTCGGATTTACCGACATTTGTACGGCCTGAAATACATCGCGTCCTGCCAAGTCGATCGCTGTAGCCATCTGGAAAGTCAGGTCGATGTTGGCTTTTTCGGCCGATACCAAGGCGTGCACGACCCGTTCCACATGTCCGCCTGCCAGATAATGGGCTTCCAACTGGTCGCGGGTAATGTTTTTCAAACCGGCCTTGTGCGCTTCAATCATCGCATTCACAATGATTGGGGGCGGCACTTTCCGCAAACGCATCAGAAAGAGTTGCAAAAGCGAAATGTTTACACCTGATGCCTTCGCTGTAATCCACAATACAAAAGGCACATAATAAAAGAATATGGATAGTAGGATAATCGCTCCTATTACAAAAATAATCCATATAAACGCTGCTGGATCCATAATTATTTTTTTTAATTGTTATTGAATATTGTTTACTTTATATTTAATATTATTAATTTATAATTTAATTTTATTTAGTTTTAACAATCAATTGCATAGGAAAAACCTTGATGACAACAATTTCTGTGTTTTCATCGACAAATTCACCTAAAGTCTTCGCTTCCATTGTGATATTGTTCACTTTTACCTTACCCATCGGATTCAAACGGGAAATACAAACGCCTTCGTCTCCGGCAGCTATATCCAGTGTTTCTTTCGAGGCTACCGTAGAATCGATATTTGTCTTTAATGCTATGGTATCCAACATTTTGGATTTAACCAAATACACAAAGGATATCCCTATGACCGCCACAACGGAAATCAGGGTGATAATTCCGCCCGTCGTTCCCAAACTCCGGAAGGCATAATAAATACCACCGATTGAAAACAGGCCTCCGGCCAAAACTGTTATTGTAACCCCGGGAATGAGGAAAATCTCTACCAGAATCAATACAACGCCAACTAAACACAACACTACGACTATCAGTATATCCATAATTCAAATTTCTATTGTTGTTTTTGTCTTAAAAAACTTATCTCTAAATTGCGTGCTTCTACTTTTGCTTGTTTACAGATTCCGTACAAATCCTCTAATTGCTTTTCATTTGTCAAAATAGACGATTTCAAGGATTGTTTCTTTGCTGCATCACCCTGTGCATATTCCTGTCGTTGACTATCCAAAAAACTTTCCATGTTCCTAATTTTTTCCTGCAATAGGGTTGCGTTGAGAAACGAATTTTTCGCCGCATCGCTGTCGAAATCATTCAGGGTGTAATAGACAATATTGTCGTTGATGACAAAAGTAAAATCTTTTTTTGTCTTATGCCTTTCTTTTTCAATATTATTGTTGAATTTATCCAAAAAAGACCGATAATTAACGTTTTGCATCCAGGTATCTCTTATCGCACTGATTTTAGCCCTTTCAATCAATGCCTGTTCGTCCCGGTTTTCGACAGGCTTGAATTCATCGTTCGGGATAAAAGTATATATGATTACTTTCTCTTCGGGTTGAAAGCGGTCTGTAGCAAAATAACCAATGCCGTTTCCTTCATCAATAGCCAGCATAAAATCGTTGTAAATGGAATTGAAAGGCATACCCATCTGATTGGGAGACAGGTAGGTGTCGTTATTCATATTGTACCTGCTGACAAAAATATCATATCCTCCTATCGATTCGCTACCGGTCGATGCATAATAAACGGTTAAGCCGTCAGGCATGACGAACGGAAAATTATCCTCACCCAATGTATCAGTCGGTAAATCCAATATTCTGTCTTCCGACCAGTTATCGGAAATCTTGATTTGCGTATGCAGGCGCAGACGGCTGTTTTCGTCTTCTTTCCCAAAAAAACGACGGTCTCCCAATTGGTTTTCATGGATAACCGTATTTCCCGCCTTTTCCAATTTGCCGGATTCTTCTCCCAAGAGGTAGGTTGTCAAAAAATAGTTTTTGTCTGTAATCATACTGTCTATGATTTGTATGTCTTCGCAACGCGATACCATTCTCGCCGCTTTTTCCGCCTGTAACATCAGGGGTTTAAGCGCTTCTGCCTCCACATTCTTTTTGTCTTTTATCAACAAATCAATTTGCATCCGGTAAGCATTGGCCGCCTCATTGAAAAGATAGAGCCGGTAATACATGGCTGCCGCCTCTTCATATTTTTTAGCGTCACATAATATTCCCGCATCCTCAGGCGATTGGGCTTGAAGAAGTACTGTCGTAAACATGAAAAATAGCGAAAATATACCTGTAATCTGCTTCATTTGATTTATAAATTCTTGTTTAACCGTTTCAAAGTTAATAATTTTTTTGAAATTATTTGATATAATTCGAAAATTAATATTATTTTTGCAGTCGGAACCCTATAAAAAATATGCGCAAATGTTTTTATTCAATGAAATAGACCCGGCAGAGATATCCTGGTCTTATTTGTCACAAATTTCCTGGCCGGATTTAGCAGACCTTTTTTTGCAGAAAGCTTCTCATTTCGGAGGCAATTTGTTATTGTGTATTGTCATCTATTTTGTCGGACGGAAAATCATCAAATACCTCAATCTGATTATCGGTCGGCTGTTAAACAGCAGGAATTTTGATTCCACGGTGGTTTCTTTCCTGAAAAGCCTGATCAACATCGTGCTCACTGCTGTCCTTTTGATTACGATTATCAATGTTTTAGGTATTAACAACAGTTCTTTCGTCGCTATTCTGGCTTCGGTGGGTGTTGCTTTAGGTATGGCCATGAGCGGCACCTTGCAAAATTTTGCCGGTGGCGTTATGATTCTGCTATTCCATCCTTACAAGATTGGCGATTATATTTTAGCGCAAGGGCAGGAGGGTACCGTAAAATCCATCCAAATATTCAATACCGTGTTAATTACGGTGGACAACCGTACAATTTATATTCCCAACGGAGGTTTGAGCGGCAACACAATCGTCAACTATACCAATCAGTTGACAAGAAGAATTGACTGGACGATCGGGGTTGATTACGGAACCGATTACGACAAGGCAAAAACCATCTTATTCTCTATTCTGAGGGCGGATAAAAGGGTTTTAAAAGACCCGGAACCTTTCATCGCCCTAAAAACCCTGAACGAGAGTTCGGTAGATATTCTCATCAGGGTATGGGTGCAACGTTCCGATTATTGGGATGTTTATTTCAATATCAATGAACAAATCTATAAAAATTTTGCCGATAAAGGCATCAATATACCTTTCCCGCAATTAACTGTGCATTTAGCGAATAAAAGCGAGTTATAATCTTTCGGTTATACCACTTCTGTTCCTTTAGCTTTCAGCAACTTCAGACCGATGTCTTTCAGTTTGAATTTCTGGATTTTCCCACTGCCGGTCAGCGGATATTCTTTCACAAACAGGACATATTTGGGAATTTTGTGTCGGGCTATTTTTCCTCTACAAAATTCTTGCACTTCCTCCGGCGTAAGCCGGGCGTCATCGTAAGGAATAATAAAAGCGCCCACTTCCTCGCCGTATTTTGCAGAAGGAATACCGGCCACCTGAATGTCTTTTACACCCGGTAAATGATACAAAAACTCTTCTATTTCACGCGGATATATGTTTTCACCTCCACGAATAATCATATCTTTGATTCGTCCGGTGACCCGGTAGTAGCCGTTTTCGTCCTTAATGCCCAAATCGCCGGAATGTAGATAGCCGTTCTTGTCAATTACTTCGGTTGTCGCCTGCGGGTTTTTGTAATAGCCTTTCATAACCAAATAACCTTTGCAGCAAAGTTCTCCCTGTACTCCCGGAGGGCATTCTTCATTTGTGTCCGGATTCAATACCTTGACGTCGCTAAACGGATATTCTTTTCCGACCGTTGTACAACGGGCTTCAAAAGCATCTTCAATGACCGAATGAGTCATTCCGGGAGAAGATTCGGTCAAACCATAAACGCTGGTGATATAGGTGATATGTAGTTTGTCGGTTACTTTTCGCATCAATTCAATCGGACAGAGCGAGCCTGCCATGATACCCGTCCGCAAGGAACTGACATCGAACATCGGGAACATCGGATGATCCATCTCAGCGATAAACATGGTGGGCACACCGTATAAAATCGTACAACGCTCTTTGTGGATGGAAGCCAACACTACCAAAGGGTCAAATCTCTCAACTATTACCTGAGTCGTACCGTGTGTAAGACAAGCCATCGTTGCCAATACAACGCCAAAGCAGTGGAACAAAGGAACACAGCAACACAGTTTATCTTCTTGCAAAAAATGCATCCCCTTTCCGGTGAAATAACCGTTATTCACAATATTGTGATGAGAAAGCATCACGCCTTTGGGAAATCCGGTCGTTCCGGAAGTATATTGCATATTTGCTACATCGTGGCAGTCAACCTTGCCTTTCAATTCGTTTAGCTTATCGTTGGAAACGGATGTTCCCAGCAGTAACAATTCAGCCGTATTGTACATTCCCCGGAATTTTTCCTGACCGATAAATACCACGTTTTTCAAATAGGGGAAACGTTCATTTTTAAGGTATCCGCGTTGTGATGTTTTCAATTCCGGGAGCATGGTATTTACCATATCCACGTATGATCCGTCGAAAACACCTTCGGTGATGCACAAGGTATGAATATCGGAATCGCTCATCAGGTATTCCAATTCATGTTGTTTGTAACTTGTATTGACGGTAACGGCCACTGCTCCGATTTTTGCTGAAGCGTAAAGGAATGTCAGCCAGTCAGGTACATTTGTAGCCCAAATACCGATATGGGTTCCGGTCGTTACACCGATTGAAATCAAACCTTTGGCCATATTGTCTACACGCGTATTAAACTGTTTCCACGTAAACCGTAAATCGCGATCGGAATAGACCATGTATTCTTTCTCCGGACTTGTTTCCGCCCAATATTCTAACCATTGGCCGATAGTTCTATCTGATAATTGCATAATTGAATGAGTATTATACAGGGGTATAGATTACAGCCAACATTTTCGCTCCTTGCAAATCTGCGGCGTGCACATGGTGAGCCACAATGGAATCGTAATAAATACTATCCCCTTTTTCTAAAAGATAAGTAGCATTGCCATAAGTAATTTCGAGACTGCCTTCGAGGCAAAAAATAAATTCCTCACCTTCATGGGAAGAAAGTGGGAAATTTCCCTCCTCTTCACGCGGCTTAACCTGAATAAAAAAAGGTTCTATATTCCTTCCCGCCTTATCCGAAGCCAAAGAATAGTAATCCATATGTGTATGGGAAACTGTTTGGCTGGTCGAAAAGCTGATGCTTTCCTTATAGTCCTTTTCCCGGGAAATAACGGGGCCTAATGCCTCATTATCATCCAAGAATGTACCCAAACGAACGCCTAATACACGGGCGATTTTAATTAAAGGAGACAATGAAGGTAATTCTTTATTTTCTTCAATATGAGTGATTTGTTCAATGCTTAATCCGGTTCTTTCAACCATTTCGGATAAGCTTATCGACTTGGACTCTCGTAATGATTTAATTCTACTTCCTACCATTTTATTAGGGTTTATTCAGATTGTATTTATATTTGTTACAAATTTATGCATTAGAATAATGATTATTAAGGGACAAAGGTATAACATTATTTCAAAACAAACAAACTATTTTTATCCGGATAGCAGCAAATTTGTAAAAAAATAGTTTCCGATTTTGTGAGTATCATGGTTTTTATGTAAATTTGCGAAAATATTTTAAATTTATTTGATATGAAACGATTTCTACTTTTATTTTCTGTTTTATTTTTGTCTATCAATATCTTTGCACAAGATGCAACTAAGTTGTCGACAGAACAACCGGTTGATTCATTTATGTTTACAACAATCAAACAACTGCCGATCACACCCGTAAAAAATCAATCCAGTTCGGGCACTTGTTGGAGTTTTTCGGGTATTGGTTTGATTGAAGCCGAATTATTGCGTTTGGGAAAAGGAGAGTTTGATTTGTCGGAAATGTTTGTGGTGCATAAAAATTACGGAGACAAAGCAAAAAAGTACGCACGTATGCACGGTGCGACCAATTTTGCAGGAGGAGGGTCTTTTGACGATGTTTTGGATTGCATCAAAGACTATGGAATTGTCCCTGATGAAGTTCAGACCGGACTTAATTACGGAGATACTATTCACAAACATTCCGAATTGGATGCGATTCTTAAAGCTTATATAGACGCCGTAGTCAAAAACAGGAAATTGTCAACAGCGTGGTATAACGGGCTATTGGGAATTTTAGACGTTTACTTGGGCGCTTGTCCGGAAACGTTCACCTACAAAGGAAAACAGTATACGCCTAAATCTTTTGCGCAATTTTTAGGAATCAATCCGGACGATTATGTATCCCTTACTTCTTTTACCCATCATCCTTTTTATCAGTCATTTCCGATTGAAGTACCGGACAATTGGCGATGGTCGTATTCTTACAATATTCCTTTGGATGAACTAATGCAAATTGTGGATGAAGCGATCAATAAGGCTTATACGGTAGCATGGGCAGCCGATGTCAGTGAAACCGGTTTCAACAGGAAAGGTATTGCTGTGGTTCCGGACGCCAATGCTACGGAAGGTCCCGGATCCGATCAGGAACATTGGTTGGGATTAAGCAAGACGCAAAGAGACAGCAAGATACTCTCCCTTACATCTCCAGTTCCGGAAAAAAAGATTAGTCAAGAATTGCGTCAGACCGGTTTTGATAATTATGAAACGCAGGATGACCATGGCATGTTGATTTACGGAACCGCGCAGGATCAATACGGCAGTAAATATTACTTGGTGAAAAATTCATGGGGAACCGCCAGCCCCTATAAAGGTACATGGTATGCTTCCGTTCCTTACGTACGCTACAAGACTATCAGTATTGTCGTACATAAAGATGTCTTATCTAAGGAATTGAAAAATAAATTGGGAATAAAATAAAACAATGGATACAAAAAAATTAGTTGAAGAACTAATTGCGCTGGCTTTTAATGAAGATATCGGGGACGGGGATCATACAACTTTAAGTACGATTCCCCAAACCGCTACCGGTAAGATGCAATTGATTATTAAAGAAGAAGGATTATTGGCCGGAGTAGAAGTTGCCGGTTTGATTTTTCATGCTTTTGACCCGGATTTGAATATGACCGTTTTCATGAGAGATGGAACAGAAGTAAAATATGGGGATATTGCTTTTATCGTAGAAGGAAAAATCCAATCTTTGCTGCAAACCGAACGTTTGGTATTAAATGTTATGCAGCGAATGAGTGGAATAGCGACCACTACCCACTTATATGTGAAGAAATTGGAAGGTACAAGAACAAAAGTTTTAGATACGCGAAAAACAACGCCGGGCATGCGAATACTTGAAAAAGAAGCTGTTCGGATAGGAGGGGGAGAAAATCATCGCATCGGTCTGTTCGACATGATTTTATTAAAAGACAACCACGTTGATTTTGCCGGCGGTATAGAAAATGCAATTGTCCGGGCTAAGGAATACTGTTGGAAAAAAGGGAAAGACCTCCCCATTGAAATCGAAGTGCGGAATTTCGATGAATTAAATCGGGTTTTGAACTTAGGAGGAGTAGACCGCATTATGTTGGACAATTTCAATGTAGAAAACACCCGGAAAGCAGTCGAATTGGTCGCCGGAAAATACAAATTGGAATCTTCAGGAGGGATAACCTACGATACACTCCGCGATTATGCCGAAACAGGCGTGGATTATATCTCGGTCGGAGCCTTGACTCATTCCGTCAAAAGCCTCGATATGAGCCTGAAATCTGTACATTCATAATTCATAATTTATAATTCATAATTCATATTTTAATTCATAATTTTTTTTGCATGAAATTTACAAAGATGCATGGAGCCGGAAACGATTATGTCTATATCGACTGTTTCCGGGAAAAAGTAGAAAACCCCGCAGAATTGGCGATAACAGTAAGCGATCGGCACAAAGGAATTGGTTCTGACGGATTGATATTGATAATGCCTTCTGATACTTGCGATTTCAGGATGCGGATGTTCAATGCCGACGGTTCGGAAGCGCAAATGTGCGGAAACGGGTCGCGTTGCGTGGGTAAATTTGTCTATGATAAGGCTTACACCAATAAGAAACAGATTACGCTGGAAACCTTGGCCGGCGTGAAAGTATTGGAGCTGTTTCCCGTCAACGGAAAAGTTGAGCAAGTGAAAGTTGATATGGGAACGCCCGCGTTGAGCGTCAAAGCTATTCCCGTCGTGTGGAATGAGGCGCAACTCATTGACAAAACGATTGATTTTGAACCGGAAAAATATGCCATAACCTGTGTTTCCATGGGTAATCCACATGCCGTGATCTTCACGGAAGGCATAGATAAACTTGATTTGGAAAAAATAGGGAAAAAAATCGAAAATCATCCTATGTTTCCTGAACGGGTGAATGTGGAATTTGTAGAGATTCTTTCGCCTACACATGCCAAAATGCGTGTCTGGGAACGCGGAAGCGGAGAAACTTTGGCTTGTGGAACAGGCGCTTGCGCTGTGGAAGTAGCCGCCGTCCTGAATAACAAATTAGAACGGAAAGCCACCATTTCCTTGCTGGGTGGAGATTTGGAACTCGAATGGGATAAAGACAACAAACACGTATATATGACCGGAGAAGCCGTTACGGTTTTCGAAGGAGAATTTTAAAAAATAATTTATGGTAAAATTAAATGAGCATTATACCGAAATCGGTAATAATTATCTGTTTGCAGAAGTAGCAAGAAGAGTGAAAGAATACAAGGAAAATCATCCGGATAAAAAAGTGATCAGTCTGGGAATAGGAGATATCACCCAGCCTATTGTTCCGGCGGTAATCCATGCAATAACCCAAGCGACCGCTGAAATGGCCCAGTCAGAAACTTTGCGGGGATATGCGCCTTATGAAGGATATGATTTTTTGGTGCAGGCTATCCTGCAACACGATTTTACAGACCGGGGAATTGCGATTGAAGCCGATGAAATATTTGTGAGCGACGGTGCAAAAAGCGACACGGGGAATATCGGAGATATATTGAGTCCCGATAACCGGATTGCCATTACCGATCCTGCTTATCCGGTTTATGTGGATACCAACAAGATGGCCGGACGAGCAATCGAATTGCTGCCTTGTATCCCTGCCAACGGCTTTGTACCCGCATTCCCTCAAAAACCAGCCGATGTAATTTATTTGTGCTATCCGAACAATCCTACCGGGACAGTATTGACAAAAACGCAGTTGAAGGCATGGGTAGATTATGCGATAGAACACGGGTCGCTTATCCTGTACGATGCTGCCTATGAAGCCTTTGTTTCTGAAGCGGATGTGCCGCACAGTATATTCGAAATCGAAGGCGCCCGGAAAGTGGCCATTGAGTTCAGGAGTTTCTCCAAGACGGCTGGTTTCACCGGTTTGCGGGCAGGATATACGGTGGTGCCCAAGGAACTGACCGCCAAGACGTCGAAAGGTGAAACTCTTTCTTTGAATGCTTTATGGCGGAGGCGTCAATCCACAAAATTCAACGGTACCGCTTATATCATACAACGGGGCGCCGAAGCGGTTTATTCACCGGAAGGACAACGGCAGACCAAAGCGACCATCGCTTATTACATGCAAAATGCCCAAATCATCAAATCAGGCTTGGAAAGTCTGGGTTTACAGTGTTATGGAGGGGTGAATGCGCCTTATATCTGGTGCAAAACCCCGGACAACATGACTTCTTGGGCGTTTTTCGATTTGCTTTTGAATAAAATACAGGTAGTAGGAACACCCGGTTCCGGTTTCGGGGAAGCCGGTGAAGGGTTTTTCCGTTTCACCGCTTTCGGAAATAAGAAAGATACTTTGGAGGCTGTCGAAAGAATCAAAGCGCTGTATGCCTGAAATGCGTAGATTGGTTGAAAATGAGAACAAATTTATATATGTTTAATTAAATAATTCAAATTTTATGAAAAAAGTTTTATTCGTTCTAAGTATTGGATTTTTATTTTCCCTAACAGGAATAGCACAAACCAAGAATGTAGATGTTGACAATTATTCCTTCAATGGCGCTTTCCGCACAACGCCGCTTGCACCACTCAATCCACTTTTTTATTATTACACGGTAATTATTAAACCAACTGCTCCAGCCAGAAAGAATATTTCGGTAGCGGAAATAGCAAATGCTGTATTCGTAGAAGGAGAAAGAAGGGCGGATGTTCCTGCAAATGCCGACCTGATAATTGAGCTGAATATAGGAAGCATAGTCGTTAAAAGCAGCACGGTAAAAGAACGGACGGAAAGTGAGAAAAACAAAGATGGAAGCGTTACTACCTATTATTATTATTCTGTTGATGTTGATTATTCTTTTGAGTCTGATTGTGTGATTAGAACACAAAATGAAGTATTGAAAAAATACGATCTTATTTCTTCGACAAGTAGCCAGCGGTATAGGTCGGGTGAGTATAAAACAAGCAAAGAAGCTGCTGATTTTTGGAATAATAACCGGGATGTACTGATTGCCGATTTTTATCGCAATCATTCATTAGAATCAGCGAAAAGGGTTTCTTCAGTTGCATCAAGCAATTATGGATTTCCGGCTGTTAGAGGAAGGGATATTATTAAAATAATTGATGAAAAGAAACACAATGAAAATGAAGCATTCAGAAAAGCAACTGAAACCTTAAAGAGCCTATTGGAAGCCATGACTCCTGATGTTCCGATGGACAGGGAAAGAGTGGAGGGTGTGATTGAATATTTCAAGAGTATTCCGGTAAAATATACCGATCCCAAATCGAAAGCCGATAAAAATTTAAGATATGCCGCTTATTACAATTTATGCAAAATTTACATCTTTTTAGATGAACCGGATAAGGTAGGGGAATATGCTGATTTGATCCTATCCAATGGTCAAGATACCAAAGATTGTGAACACATGAAAAAAGCAGCAGAAGGAGTTCAAAAGATATTAGACAGAACAATCATTAAAACAAGACATTTCTCTCCGGATCAATATTATCCGGAAATAGTCGAATAAGCAGTTTCTTTCTATTCAACTCAATATAAAAGGCCTCACTTTGGTGAGGCCTTTTATGTTGGTATAATACAAGCGATTACTTTCTCCCTTTGTTTTTCCCCTGCTGTTTCTGTTGTTCTTTCAGCGCGGCTTGTTGTTTTCTTTGTGCTTCTTCCAACCTTGCCATGAATCCGGATTTCTTTTTCACCGGCTTCTTTTTATTGGCTTCCAACTTGAGCAATATTGCTTCTTCGTTTAAGAAGTAACGGAAAAGCAAGGTTTGAAGGATGGTTATCAGGGAAGAAATGCAATAGTAATAGTTCAGACCGGCGGGATAGGAATTCAGAATAAACAGCATGAAAACCGGCATGATATACATCATTGTTTTCATTCCCGGCATCTGTTCCTGTCCCGTATTTGCCTGTTCCATATTAAACTTGGTATAGAAAACATTGGTAATCGTCATCAACAGGCAGAATAGACTGACATGATTGCCAAAATACGGCGTGACAAACGGAATATATGCTTTCCAACTGATGATATCGTCGTAGGTTGCCAAATCCTTGGCCCAAAGGAAACTTTCGTGACGCAGTTCTATGGCGGTCGGAAAAAACATAAACAAGGCCAACAAGATAGGCATTTGCAAGAGCATGGGCAAACAACCGCTCATCGGATTGATACCTACCTGCCGGTACAATTCCATGGTTTTCTGTTGCCGGTTCATTGCGTTTTCCTGTCCCGGAAATTTTTTGCTGATTTCTTCAATCTGCGGTTTCATCACCCGCATCTTGGCCGAAGACATGAACGATTTGTATATCAACGGGAAGAGGCCGATTTTGATGATCAGTGTCAAGACGAAAATGGCCAGTCCTATACTTGAAATCCAGTGTGTCAGCCAATCGAAAATAGGAATGATAATCCACTTGTTTACATAACGGAATAAACTCCAGCCCAGCGGCACCAATTTTTCCAACTGTAAGTCTTGCCCCTGAAATTGGGTTTTATCGTAGGTCTTCAGCAGGTTGTAGTCGTTTGGGCCAAAATAGAAATTCAAAGGAATCTCCTGGGTCGTTTCGGGATCAAATTCCACACTGGTTACGGCCGAATAATCTTTCAAATATTTGGCGTTGTCTTTCAAATGCGTGGACGCCAACTGGCTGGCCTCGAAACTACCTTGTGCAATGAGAACAGATGAAAAGTATTGATCCTTGAATCCGATCCATTTGAGTTTGGTGGGGATATCCTTGGCATCGTCTTTCGATTCCCGCAATTCTTCTACGTCATCATTTAAATATTTATAGTTTAATCTGGCGTAACGGTCTTCAAAACTTCTCCCTTTTTCTTGTTGACGGATTTTCTGTTTCCAACTGATATCCAAGGTTCTGCTTCCTGAAGAAATTACCTTTCCCATGTTATTGGGTACAATAGCAAAATCGACCATATAATTATCAGGATGCAAGGTATAGATATAGTCGATCGAAGCGTTTTCACCCGCTTTCAGACTCAGTCTTACCTGCAAAGAATCGACGGAAGATACCGTAAAATACAAATCCCCGGTATTGATAACCCGGTTATTGGCAGTGACCAAAGTGGTTGAAAAAGCCGATTCGTCTCCGTCAAAAAGCATAAGCGGTTCATCTTCATAATTTTTAAAGTCCTTTAATTGAACGGAATATACGCGCCCTCCCTTGGTTGATATTTTGATTATCATCAATTCATTCTCCAAGGTAAAAAAAGATTCTTCTCCTTCTACCGCCACGGCGAAATCACCATATTCCGAGACCAATTTCAATTCTTGTTCCGCATCCGAAACATTTTTGGAAGCGAGTGAATCGCTGTTTTGGTGCGCTCTCAGTTCGGCCGCCTGTTGTTCGGCCATCTGGCTTTGAGCGACAATGGCGATAGAATCCTGGTACCGCTTTTGCGCTTCAATTTGTTCCTGGCTGGGGCGGTTGAGATACCAGAAACCTACTAATACGAGAACGATTAATACAAAACCTGTAACTGTATTTTTATCCATTTATATCGAATTTGTGTTATTTTTTCTTTTATTGGTTAGTGTTGACTTTTTGTTGCCGCTTCGATAAAACTCAGAAATAAGGGATGCGGTTTGACAACCGTAGAATTATATTCCGGGTGATACTGCGTTCCCAGAAACCATCTTAATGTGGGAACTTCCACTATTTCCACCAAACCGGCTTTCGGGTTAATCCCCGTACATTTCATACCGTTTGATTCAAATGTCGTTTTATAATCGTTATTAAATTCGTAGCGGTGCCGGTGTCGTTCGCTGATAAATTCGCTTTGATAAGCCCGGTAAGCGATCGAATCCTTTTCGAGCTTGCAATCGTAAGCGCCCAAACGCATGGATCCGCCCATAAATGTCAGGTGTTTCTGCTCTTCCATCAAGTCGATAACCTTATCGGGTGTAGTCGTATCCATTTCTGTAGAATTGGCGTTTTTGAGACCCAAAACATTCCGGGCATATTCGATCACCATACATTGCATTCCCAAGCAAACCCCGAAAGTAGGTTTATTGTGCTCTCTGGCGTATTTTATAGCGGAAAATTTCCCTTCTATCCCTCTTTGTCCGAATCCGGGAGCAACCAAGACGCCATCCATTCCCGCCAAATATTCGGCTGCGTTTTCATCCGTCAGTTTTTCGGAATGGATAAACCGCAAATCCAATTTCCGGTGGTGATAAGTGGCCGCTTGTAGCAGGGATTCATTGATGGATTTGTAGGCGTCCGGTAATTCCACATATTTGCCTACAAGCCCGATTTTGACCGTTTTTTTTGCTGTTTTCATGTTTGTCAGAAAACTTTTCCACCGGGTCATGTCCAATTTTCCCTTGATAGGTACGCCCATTTTACGAAATACAATCTTATCCATTCCCTGGGCAGCCAATACAAGCGGCACTTCATAAATACTGGGTACGTCATAAGACTGAATGACTGCGTTTTCGTCTACATTGCAGAATAGCGCCACTTTATGGCATATATTTTCCGAAAGTTCCTTCTCTGTCCGGAGTACCAATATATTCGGAAGAATTCCCTGTTCCTGAAGGGTTTTCACGGAATGTTGCGTAGGTTTGGTCTTCACTTCTTTCGCCGCGGCAATGAAAGGGACATAAGTCAAATGAACGCAAAGGCAGTTTTTCCCTAACTCCCAGCGCAATTGACGGACACTTTCGATATAAGGAAGCGATTCGATGTCGCCTACGGTACCGCCTATCTCTGTGATGATAAAATCGTATTCTCCCGTATTTCCCAAAATCATGATATTCCGTTTGATCTCGTCGGTGATGTGGGGAACCACCTGTACGGTTTTACCTAAGAAATCACCTTTTCGTTCCCGGTCAATCACATTTTGATAAATGCGGCCGGTAGTGATGTTGTTCGCTTTTGTAGTGGGGATATTGAGGAAACGCTCATAATGTCCCAGGTCGAGGTCGGCTTCGTGACCGTCGATGGTAACATAACATTCGCCGTGCTCATACGGGTTGAGGGTTCCCGGATCAATATTGATATACGGATCAAATTTTTGTATCGTTACCCTGTATCCTCTGGCTTGCAGAAGCTTACCTAACGAAGCGGCAACAATCCCTTTCCCCAAAGAAGATACCACTCCGCCCGTAACGAAAATATATTTTGTTTCTGTCACTGTAGTGAAAGTTTGCTATTAAGCGAACAAAGTTACGATTATTTTTTCTAATAAAAAAATGGGGGCTTATTCATTTGTTTATAGACTTTCCATGTTTTTTAAAAATTAGGGACAGATTAGGGACAAATAGGGACAGAATAGACTTTCCAAGCCCGGTTACTGTGGGCAAATTTACAAACAAAAACCTAACAGGTTTTTTAGCCTAAAACAGGCAATGCAGACAAAGTAAGACGGAGATAAGAAAAAAGGCACATTCACAAATAGATAAGTTGCTTTTTCAGTTATTTTGGACTTTGGATACAGGCATAAAAAGGACATGATCAGACATAGTTTGCAACCCAAATCGTACCCCTTCGAAGAGGCAGACAAAGGAGAGCGAAATTTGTCAAAAATTGGCTGATAAAAGTCTGATATTGTCCACGTTGCATAAAACTCAAATTGAGATTAATAGAGTAATTTTGTAAATTAAAATTTTGAGTTATGCGAAGCACATTCAAGGTACTCTTCTTCCTTAAAAGAGACAAACAGAAAGCTAACGGGATGATTCCGCTTTACTGCCGGATAACCGTTGATGGAAAAGAAGTGCGTTTTGGTATGAAATGCGATGTAAATCCCAAGTATTGGGACGCAAAAACAAGCAAGGCAACAGGGCGGACAGCGGAAGTCGTCAAAGTTAACACCCTTGTTGATAACACTAAAGCGGCTATATATAAGGTATATCGCGAATTGCAAGAACGCGACAACTATGTTACAGCCGAAAGGATAAAAAACGTGTTTCTGGGGGCGGAAACCAAACAGAAAACGTTGTTGGAACTGTTCGACAAGCACAACAAGGAAAGGGGATTGCAAATTGGCGTAAGTATATGTGATTCAAATCACAAAGGGTATATACGCACCCGCAAGCGGTTGGCTGATTTTATCCGTTTGTGGTACAATGTTTCGGATGTTCCGGTAAAAGAAGTTGACCATAAGTTTATCACTAATTTTGAAACGTATCTTATTGCAAATTATCAACTTGAACACAACACGCTTACCAAATACCTGAAAAATTTAAGGCATATTATCGGTATGGCAATAGATGATGAGCTGATTATGAAAAATCCGTTTTCCAAACGTAGCGTTCAATACCAGAACACTGACAGAGGTTTTCTTACGCAAGACGAAATTGACAGGCTTGCCGGTTTTCAGTTTGACAAAATTGAACTCGAACAGGCACGCGATGTATTTTTATTTTGTTGTTTTACAGGACTTTCGTACTCAGACCTTTGTAACTTGTCAGAAGAAAATATTCAGATTTCCTTTGACGGCAAATTGTGGATAAAAGGCAGGCGCGTTAAAACCAATATTGAATACAACATTCCACTTTTGAATATTCCGAAAATTATTTTGGAAAAATATAAATCGTCTCTGCCGGACAACAAACTTTTGCCCGTCGGTCAGATATACGAGTATAATGGGTTGTTGAAAAAAATCGCCAAAATCAGCGGAATAGGCAAAAGGATTACTTCTCATCTTGCTCGACATTCTTTCGCGACAACCATCACACTGACCAAAGGCGTACCCATAGAAACGGTATCGAAAATGCTTGGACACACAAGTATTAAAACAACGCAAATCTATGCCCGAATACTTAGCAGCAAAATAAGTAGTGATATGGAAATGCTTTCTGGAAAATTGCAAGGTATGGAAACCAAATATGCGGTAAATTTTTAAATTATACAGTCATGGAAGGAAGTATTAAAATCATCAATGAAGAAGGTAAAACACCTTCAGTAGAATCTCAATTAGTCAATAACGATTTGTGGCTCACCAAATATGAAATTTCGAAACTTTTTAACTGCTTTCCGCAAAAAGTAGAAGCCAATCTTCGCAGTATTTTCAAATCTCAATTACTTTTGAAATCTGACGTAACTTATACGCAAAGATACACTTACAAAGGGATTGAAAGGCAATGCCTTTATTACAACATGGACGTTCTTATCTTTTTGAGTTACCGGATAGGGAGTTTTGAAACACGAATTTTCAGGGATTTTATCAATGATTCTTTTCGGGAGCATCTCAAAAAGAAAGACAAACCGACCAAAAGCCAAATTGTTTGGATTGCACCATCCTGTTATAATTGATTATCAAACAAATCAGTTATCAATAGCCCGACCTTGTGCCGGGCTTTTTTTTATTATGTGCCTGCAACACGCTTTGCGTTTCCGTTTCGACACTCGAAACTCCTGTATGCCGCTTCGCCGGGCATGAAGTTTCGGGGCTTCACTCACACTGCAAAGCAAGTTTCGGCATAGACAGGCAAGAGTTCATTCGGTGGCTGAACACTTGCGTGATTATCACTTGAAGTGATAACCAAGAAATTATTTTCAAAGGATTAGCCCGATTTTGGTCGGACTTTTATGCAGTAGGTTCAATAATTGTTTTGTCGTTTGAGGCTTTTTTCAGGAAATCTTTTGAGACAGGGTAAGCATCCATGTTATTCATGTCGAAAGAAACGAAAAATTCTTTGATTGCATTTTCCGGCAATGAATTATCAAGCCACTGTCCCTCTTGTTTTTTAGGAATAATCAGCGGCATTCGAAACGGATTTTTTCCACCATTATGTATTGTGGCACAAAGTTCATTTGCCGGAACTGTCAGTATGGAAAATGTCCGTATTGTTTCCTTTGAAACCGGATGTGTCCATTCCTCATACAAGCCGGCAAGAGAAAAAATCTCTTCATCCTTGACGAAAAGATAATAGGGTATTTTTTCATTTCCCTGATGTTGAAATTCAAAGTAACCCGTACTCGGTACAAGGCATCTTTTTTTTCTGATTGAATTGCGAAATGAAGGCAAGGTAAATGCCGTTTCAGCACGAGCGTTCAGGGTCAAATTTTTGATTTTTTTCGCTTCCTCTTCCGTTTTTATCCAAAAGGGAATCAGTCCCCATTTCGCTATTTCAATGTCCTGTTTGGGGGTAATAACAGGACAGTATGGATTGGAAAAAGCAGTTACTTTATACTTTTGCTCTTCCAATATTTCCTCAACAATTTCAAGAATATCAGTCTTTCTACCGTACCTTTTTGCTAATTCTAATGCACTGTTACTTTGCGAATTATAGAAACACATATACAACTATGAATTAAATTGTTTCGGGATAATCGCTCATCCGGGTTGTATAGTAGGGCGAGAGGCGTTCCTGCTTGATTTTCCATGCCTGACCGTCTCCCATAACGGCAAATTTCAGGGTATTACGTCCGTATTTGTTATTAACGGTATCCAATACACCCATCAAACGCTTGTCTTTGCTACGGTCAATCGTATCGAAAAGATTATATTGTACCGCATTTTGTGGACAAATATGGGTGTACGACAAAATTCCCAAAATGATTAAATTTCTCATTTTGTTTGTATTGAGCATAATAAATAAAAAAAGGTTATAACTTTGTAGTTGCAAACTAAAAAACAAACTTTATAACC
>JAITNQ010000074.1 GCA_031290435.1 Candidatus Symbiothrix sp.
ATGAGCCAAAAAATTAGAATTAAATTGAAATCTTACGATTACAACTTGGTTGATAAATCATCCGAGAAAATCGTAAAAACGGTAAAAGCTACCGGCGCTGTGGTAAGCGGACCTATTCCATTACCCACGCACAAGCGAATTTTTACTGTGAACCGTTCAACATTTGTAAACAAAAAATCGCGCGAACAGTTCGAATTAGCATCCTACAAGCGGTTGATCGACATTTACAGTTCCACTGCAAAAACCGTCGATGCCCTGATGAAATTGGAATTGCCGAGCGGTGTAGAAGTAGAAATAAAAGTGTAGGGGCAACCCTTGCGGTTGCCTGTAAATATGAATATTAATAATTAATAATTGAAATGCCAGGATTAATTGGAAAAAAAATCGGAATGACATCCGTTTTCAGTGCTGATGGGAAAAATCTTCCATGCACTGTTATCGAAGTAGGTCCTTGTGTAGTTACTCAAGTAAAAACCGCTGAAAAAGACGGTTACGAAGCTGTTCAGTTAGGATTTCAGGAAAAAAAGGAAAAACATACCTCTAAACCTGAATTGGGACACTTCAAAAAAGCAGGAGTAACACCCAAGAGACACTTGGCCGAGTTCAAAGGACAAGGGGTATATAAGCCCGGAGATGTAATCACTGTTGATTTTTTCAACGGTGAATTGTATGTAGATGTTATCGGAACATCTAAAGGAAAAGGATTTCAGGGCGTTGTAAGACGTCATGGATTTAAAGGAGTAGGTGAAGCCACTTTGGGTCAGAGCGACCGTCAACGTCACCCGGGTTCTATCGGAGCCTGTTCGTATCCTGCGAAAGTATTCAAAGGAACACGCATGGCCGGACACATGGGAGACCAACAAGTAACCACCCAAAATTTGGAAGTAATTAAATTATTACCCGAACACAATTTGATTTTGGTCAAAGGATCTGTTCCGGGCGCAAAAGGTTCAATCGTAATAGTTCAAAAGTAATGGAAATAAGCGTATATAACATTAAAGGAGAAGATACCGGTAAAAAGGTAACACTCAAAGACGACGTATTTGGCATTGAACCTAACGACCACGTTATTTATTTAGATGTGAAACAACATCTGGCAAACAAACGTCAAGGAACAGCCAAGTCCAAAGAAAGAAGTGAAATTTCGGGAAGTACCCGCAAATTAGGCCGCCAGAAAGGTGGAGGAGGCGCTCGCCACGGTGATATCAATTCACCCGTGATGGTAGGCGGAGGAAGAGCTTTCGGTCCCAAACCAAGGGATTACAGCTTCAAACTCAATAAGAAAGAAAAAGCATTGGCACGGAAATCGGCTTTGTCGTATAAAGTTCGTGAAGATGCCATTACAGTGGTAGAAGACTTTACTTTCGAAGCTCCCAGAACCAAAGAATTTTTGGCTGTAGTTAAGAACCTGAATATTACCGGTAAGAAATTATTGGTGGTATTACCGGAAAATAACGATAATATTTACTTGTCTTCGCGCAATGTGCAAAAGACAAATGTAACAACCGTTTCCGAACTGAATACTTACAAAGTATTGGATGCCGCCCATTTGGTCGTGATGGAAAGTTCGGTAAGCGCATTGAATAATTTTTAACGAAAGGAGGAATAAAACATGGGAATTATCATCAAACCTATCGTAACGGAAAAATTGACGGCAATCACGGAAAAATTTCCGAACCGCGTCGGTTTTCGCGTATCTCCGGACGCTAACAAGTTGGAGATTAAAGCAGCTATCGAAGAACTTTATGGTGTTACCGTAGTAAAAATCAACACAATGAACTACGACGGCAAAAGAAAGTCGAGATACACCAAATCGGGAGTAATAAACGGAAAAGAAACCGCTTTCAAAAAAGCTATTGTGACTTTGAAAGATGGTGAACAAATTGATTTCTTTAGTAATATATAACCCCTAAATCCCCTGAAGGGGACTTGGGATAGCTATATTTTTTGATTGTGTATATAAAAAATTAAATAAAGAGATAAAAATAAAAATCCTCACTCGCTAAAGCCCCCTTTAGGGGGTGGGGGGTAAAATTTTAATAAATGGGAATTCGTAAATTAAAGCCCACAACACCGGGGCAAAGACACAAGATTATCGGTACATTTAGTGAAATCACTGCTACTGTACCGGAAAAATCTCTTGTTTTCGGTAAACGTAAATCGGGAGGACGTAACGCTGAAGGTCATCGTACGATGCGCCAGATCGGCGGAGGTCACAAACGCAAATTCAGATTAATCGATTTCAAGAGAGACAAAGATGGTATTCCTGCAACAGTAAAAACAATTGAGTACGATCCTAACCGTTCGGCTCGCGTTGCTTTGTTGTTTTATGCCGATGGAGCAAAGACTTACATCATCGCTCCCAACGGATTGGAAGTTAACCAGACAGTGATTTCGGGAAATGAGGCAGCTCCGGAAATAGGGAATGCACTCCCCTTGGCTAAAATTCCCTTGGGTACGATAGTTCATAACGTTGAATTACGTCCGGGACAGGGAGCCAAAATGGTTCGTTCAGCAGGAGCTTTCGCTCAAGTAGTTTCACGTGAAGGTAGTTATGCCATCATCAAAATGCCGTCGGGCGAAACACGGAAAATACTTTCCGCTTGTAAAGCGACGATAGGTAGCGTGGGTAACTCGGATCATGCTTTGGAAAAATCAGGTAAAGCGGGCAGAACAAGATGGTTAGGTCGTCGTCCGCGTGTACGTGGTGTCGTAATGAACCCTGTTGATCACCCGATGGGTGGTGGCGAAGGCCGCGCTTCAGGAGGACATCCGAGATCTCGCAAAGGATTGTATTCTAAGGGTCTGAAAACAAGGACTCCGAAGAAGCACTCTTCTAAGTACATTATTGAAAGAAGAAAAAAATAACCTGAGTAAATTAAAGAGTAAATTATGAGTCGTTCATTAAAAAAAGGACCCTATATAAATATCAAGTTAGAAAAGAAAATTCTAACGATGAATGAAACAGGTAAAAAATCTGTTATAAAGACTTGGGCAAGAGCTTCAATGATTTCGCCTGATTTTGTCGGGCACACCCTTGCAGTTCATAATGGTAATAAATTCATTCCTGTATATATTACGGAAAATATGGTTGGGCATAAATTAGGAGAATTTTCTCCTACCCGTCAGTTCCGTGGTCACGCAGGTAATAAAAAGAAGTAAAAGATGGGAGCTAGAAAAAGAATATCAGCAGAACAGAGGAAAGAAGCCAACAAGGCTCAGTATTTCGCAAATTTACGGAATGTGCCTACTTCTCCCCGCAAGATGCGTCTCGTAGCAGACATGGTTCGCGGAATGGAAGTATTCCGGGCACTTGGTGTTTTGAAGTTTTCAAATAAAGAGGCTTCTGCCAGAGTAGGAAAGCTGCTTCGTTCGGCCATTGCCAATTGGGAAGAAAAGAACGAAAGAAAAGCAGAAAACGGTGAATTATATATAACATCAATAAGCGTGGATTCGGCAGGTATGCTGAAAAGAATGCGTCCGGCGCCTCAAGGTAGAGGTTACCGGGTTCGTAAACGTTCAAACCACGTGACTTTGTTTGTAGATACAAAAACAGAAAAACAAAATTAATTGCTAAATGGGACAAAAAGTAAATCCGATAAGTAATCGTTTGGGTATCATCCGCGGATGGGATTCGAATTGGTACGGAGGCAATAATTATGGCGATACTTTGTATGAAGACAGCAAAATCCGTAAGTACCTGAATGTCCGTCTCGCTAAAGCAAGTGTATCTCGCATTGTTATTGAACGTACATTGAAGCTGGTCACCATTACCGTATGCACGGCTCGTCCGGGTATCATCATCGGTAAAGGCGGTCAGGAAGTTGATAAATTGAAAGAAGAATTGAAGAAAATTACCGATAAGGAAATACAAATCAATATCTTCGAAGTAAAAAAACCTGAATTGGACGCTGTGATTGTGGCAAACAACATTGCCCGTCAGCTGGAAGGCAAAATGGCATACCGCCGCGCTATCAAAACCGCTATCGCATCGACGATGCGGATGGGAGCAGAAGGTATTAAAATCCAGATTTCAGGCCGTTTGAACGGCGCCGAAATGGCTCGTTCGGAAATGTATAAAGAAGGAAGAACCCCACTGCATACTTTACGGGCAGATATCGACTACGCATTAGGCGAAGCCCTGACGAAGGTCGGATTGTTGGGAATTAAGGTATGGATTTGTCGTGGCGAAGTCTATGGCAAACGCGACCTTTCTCCGCAATTTGCTGCTGCAAAAGAAGCCGCTCGCGGCGAAAGAAACGAAAGAAACGGTGGTCGTGATAGAGGAAACGATAGAAAAAGGGGTCGCTCTTCCAGAGATAGAAAATAATTAAAAAAGAAAAGAAACATGTTACAGCCGAAAAAAACAAAATTCAGAAGGTCTCAAAAAGGCCGTATGAAAGGTAATGCCCAACGAGGCAATCAGTTGTCGTTCGGTTCTTTTGGTATAAAAACACTGCAATCGAAATGGATTACCGGTCGGCAAATTGAAGCCGCCCGTATCGCGGTAACCCGTTACATGCAGCGTCAAGGTCAAGTCTGGGTGAGAATTTTCCCTGATAAACCGATTACCAAAAAACCCGCTGAGGTACGTATGGGTAAAGGTAAAGGTGCGCCGGAAGGATTTGTCGCACCTGTTACACCGGGAAGGATCCTCTTTGAGGTCGAAGGTGTTACATTCGAAGTGGCAAAAGAAGCTTTGAGACTTGCAGCTCAGAAACTTCCGGTAACTACAAAATTTGTCGTAAGACATGATTATGATTTTAACAACGAAAATGTGTAAGCCATTATGAAAATTGCAGAAATCAGAGATTTATCGACTCAAGAATTGACAGAAAGGTTAGAAGTTGAAGTGAAAGCTTTCGAGCAGAAAAAAATCAATCACAGCATTTCTCCTTTGGACAATCCGGCAATTATCACTCGCTCACGCAGAGAAATTGCACGCATGAAAACAGAATTGCGTCAACGGGAAATTAATAACAAATAATACGGGCAACTGAATGGAAACGAGAAATTTAAGAAAAGAAAGAATTGGGGTTGTTTCCAGTAATAAAATGGATAAGTCCATTACTGTTGCTGTGAAATGGAAGGAAAAGCACCCTATCTACGGAAAATTCGTCAATAAAACGAAAAAATTCCATGCTCATGACGAGAAAAATGAATGTACTATCGGTGATACCGTGAAAATCATGGAAACTCGTCCGTTGAGCAAAACAAAGAGATGGCGTTTAGTGGAAATCATTGAAAAAGCGAAATAATTATGATACAACAAGAGTCAAGACTTATAGTAGCCGATAATTCGGGCGCAAAAGAAGTGCTTTGCATCCGAGTATTAGGTGGAACAAGAAGACGTTATGCTTCTGTTGGGGATATAATTGTCGTAGCTGTTAAACATGTTATCCCTTCGAGTGATGTTAAAAAAGGTGCAGTATCCAAAGCGATTATCGTACGCACGAAAAAAGAAATACGTCGTACCGACGGTTCTTACATCCGCTTTGACGACAATGCTTGTGTGTTGTTGAACAATGCAGGTGAAATCCGCGGAAGCCGTATTTTCGGGCCTGTCGCCCGTGAACTTCGTGCCGTTAATATGAAAATCGTTTCTTTAGCGCCGGAAGTTTTATAATAATTGAAAATTGAGAATTGAGAATTGAAAATTTTAAGCGGAAATATTGAAAAACTGCTGCTATAATTCAAAATTCATAATTCAAAATTCATAATTTAAAAAGAAATGAGTAAATTACATATCAAAAAAGGCGATACGGTTTATGTGAATGCCGGTGAAGACAGAGGAAAAACAGGTCGCGTGTTGAAAGTATACATCGAAAAACAACGCGCCTTGGTCGAAGGTATCCACATGGTAACGAAAGCTACCAAACCGAATGCAAAGAGTCCTCAGGGAGGATTCCAGAAAAAAGAAGCTCCTGTTCATATTTCAAATCTGAACGTGTTGGATCCCAAATCAGGAAAACCGACCCGTATCGGACGTAAAATAGGTGCAAAAGGAGTATCGGTTCGTTATTCTAAAAAATCAGGGGAGGAAATCAAATAATGAGCAATACAGCGAATCTAAAAAAAGAATATCAGGAAAGGATTGTACCCGCATTAGTCAAGGAATTTAATTATACTTCCGTCATGCAAGTTCCTGTGTTAAAGAAAATTGTAATCAATCAAGGATTGGGTGCAGCTGTGGCTGACAAAAAATTAGTCGATGTGGCCGTTCAGGAACTGACTACAATAACCGGCCAAAAAGCCGTAGCAACGGTTTCTAAAAAAGATATTTCGAATTTCAAACTACGTAAAAAAATGCCGATCGGAGCAATGGTGACCTTGCGGCGTGAACAAATGTACGAATTTCTCGAACGTTTGGTCCGTGTCGCCTTACCACGTATCCGTGACTTCAAAGGTATTGAAAGTAAGTTGGATGGAAGAGGTAATTATACACTCGGTATTCAGGAACAAATCATTTTTCCTGAAATAAATATCGATACGATATCAAAAATATTGGGAATGAATATTACTTTTGTGACTTCTGCGAAAACAGATGAAGAAGGTTATGCCCTTTTGAGAGAGTTCGGCTTGCCGTTTAAGAATATTAAAAAAGATTAAATTATGGCTAAAGAATCAATGAAAGCCCGTGAGGTAAAGCGTGCAAAATTAGTTGCCAAATATGCTGAGAAAAGAGCGCAGTTGAAAAAAGAAGGCAATTATGATGCATTACAGGCATTGCCGAAGAATGCGTCGCCGGTACGTTTGCACAACCGCTGCAAAATAACAGGCCGTCCGAAAGGATATGTTCGTCAGTTCGGTATTTCCCGTATTCAATTGCGTGAAATGGCTTCTGCCGGCTTAATACCGGGTTTGAAAAAGGCGAGCTGGTAAGAAAAACTAAAAGTTAAAAACTAAAAACTAAAAGTTGGTTTGCCTATTTTCCTGTGTCAAACCGGCTTTTAGTTTTTAGTTTTATATTGATAAAAAATAATTTATCAATAATTGGTCAACCAAAAATCGCTCAGGCATTTTTCGAGCGTATCAAAAACTTGTGTTCTTGTCAGCATAAAACAAAATTTTAAATATTTGCGCTACAAATATAATTTTTTCATTTGATAAACCATTGGTAATAAATTTTTTTCATTAAAAATATAAAATTCTCAGTTAATCTTTATGATATTTCCAAAAAATATATTACCTTTGCAGGCCTTTTGTGTACATTATCTATAATGTAGAGAGATGGTATTGATTTCTATTGAGTAATATAATTTGCTCAAACAAAGTCAATAGTGTGTATTAAATATTGTCCGGAAAATCCGGATCAATTTAATTTTTAATTATTTATGACAGATCCTATTGCAGATTATCTGACAAGGTTGCGGAACGCCATCAAAGCAAAACACAGAGTGGTGGATATTCCGGCATCCAATTTGAAGAAAGAGATCACCAAGATCCTTTTCGAAAAAGGCTACATCTTGAATTTCAAGTTTGTAGAGGAGGGTCCTCAGGGTACGATAAAAATCGCCTTGAAGTACGACCCTATCAATAAAGTGAACGCAATTAAAATCCTGAAAAGAGTTTCTACTCCGGGTTTGCGTAGGTATACGGGCTATAAAGATATGCCTCGTGTCTTGAATGGTTTGGGAATTGCCGTACTGAGTACTTCTAAGGGAGTAATGACAGACAAAGAAGCGCGCGTCCAGAAGATTGGCGGCGAAGTATTATGTTATGTTTATTAATTGAAGGAGGAGGAAATTATTATGTCAAGAATTGGTAAATTACCCATAACATTGCCGGCTAATGTAACCGTAACGCAGCAAAACAGCGTAATTACGGTGAAAGGCCCGAAAGGAGAATTATCTCAGGAGATAAATCCGGCTATCACAGTAGCAGTGGATGGAAATACTTTAACGGTATCCCGTCCGGATGATGAACGTCAGAACCGCGCCATGCACGGTTTGTACCGCGCCCTGATCAGCAACATGGTTGTGGGAGTATCGGAAGGTTATAAAAAGGAACTCGAATTAGTTGGTGTCGGTTACCGTGTAACTGCGGCAGGCAACATTTTGGACTTTTCCTTAGGTTACACGCATAATATCTTTTTGCAGTTACCTTCGGAAATCAAAGTGGAAACGAAAAGCGAACGTAACAAAAATCCGTTAGTGATTCTGGAATCGAACGATAAGCAATTACTCGGACAAGTGTGCGCAAAGATTCGTTCTTTCCGCAAAGTAGAACCTTACAAAGGTAAGGGTATCCGTTTTGTCGGAGAAGTAATTCGTAGAAAATCCGGAAAATCGGCAGGTAAATAACTTTAAAAACCGGAATTAATATGACAACAAAGGAATTAAGAAGAATCAAAATAAAACAACGGGTGCGCAAGCATATCTCAGGAACAGGCGAACGTCCTCGTTTGACGGTATTCAGGAGTAACAAACAGATTTACGCCCAAGTCATTGATGACTTGACCGGTAAAACTTTAGCCGCTGCTTCTTCCGTTGCAATTACAGAAAAAGCGCCTAAAAAGGAAGTCGCTTCCAAAGTAGGCGAACTGATCGCGCAGAAATCTAAAGAGGCAGGCATAGAAGCCGTAGTTTTTGACAGAAATGGTTATTTATACCATGGTAGAGTGAAAGAATTGGCGGAAGCTGCTCGTAAAGGTGGACTTAAATTTTAAAAAGAAATGGCAGTAAATAATAAAGTAAAGTCGACAAACGACTTAGAATTGAAAGACAGATTAGTTGCCATCAACCGTGTAACGAAAGTTACCAAAGGCGGTCGCACTTTCAGTTTTGCAGCTATCGTTGTAGTTGGAAACGAAGACGGAATTGTAGGCTGGGGCTTAGGCAAGGCCGGTGAAGTAACGGCTGCTATCTCCAAAGGCGTTGAAGCAGCAAAGAAAAATCTGGTAAAAGTTCCTGTGTATAAAGGAACTATCCCTCACGAGCAATTGGCCAAATTCGGCGGAGCGCAAGTTTTTATCAAACCGGCTACCCACGGTACCGGCGTAAAAGCCGGCGGCGCTATGCGCGCGGTATTGGAAAGTGTTGGTATAACAGACGTTTTGGCAAAATCGAAAGGTTCGTCCAATCCGCATAACTTGGTGAAAGCGACTATCGCCGCCCTGAGTGAATTGCGTGATCCGGCCATGGTTGCCCAAAACCGCGGAATCTCAGTTGAAAAAGTATTTAAAGGATAAGGAGAAAAAGATATGGCAACGATAAAAATCAAACAAGTTAAAAGTCGCATCAATTGTCCGAAAGTTCAGAAAAGAACTTTAGATGCTTTGGGCCTGAGAAAAACCGGTCGCGTAGTGGAACATGAGGCCAATCCCGCTATTTTGGGAATGGTAGAGAAGGTTAAACATTTAGTTAAAATAGAATTATGAATTTATCAAATTTAACACCTGCTAAAGGTTCTGTAAAAACACGGAAAAGAATCGGTCGAGGAACGGGTTCTGGTTTGGGTGGAACTTCTACCAGAGGTCACAAAGGCCAGAAATCAAGATCCGGATATTCCAAGAAAATTGGTTTTGAAGGTGGCCAGATGCCTATTCAGAGACGTTTACCGAAATTCGGTTTCAAGAATATCAATCGTGTAGAATACAAAGCGATTAATCTTGATACGCTACAGCAATTGGCAGATGCTCAACAATTGACGAAAATAGGTATCGAAGAATTAGTAAATGCAGGATTTATTTCATCCAAGCAATTAGTTAAAATTCTTGCCAAAGGCGCCCTTACCTCCGCATTGGAAATTACAGCTCACGCTTTTTCCAAAACGGCCGAAGAGGCAATCACCAAGGCAGGAGGCACTATTGTAAAACGCTAAGGCAGAATGAGAGCACTTCAAACTATAAAGAATATTTGGAAGATTGAGGATTTAAAGAGCAGAATTCTTTTAACCTTTCTTCTGATCGTTGTATTCCGTTTTTTAACGGTTATAACGCTTCCGGGTATTGACCCGCATTCATTAACGGCATTAGAGCAACAAACCTCAAGCGGTTTGATGTCTCTGTTGGATATGTTTTCAGGTGGTGCGTTTTCCAATGCATCTATTGTTGCTTTGGGAATCATGCCCTATATATCGGCATCTATCGTAATCCAATTATTAGCCATTGCAGTTCCTTATTTTCAAAAGTTACAGCGTGAAGGCGAAAGCGGAAGACGGAAAATCAATCAGTATACCCGTTATTTAACGGTAATTATTCTGATTTTCCAAGCCCCTGCTTATTTGATCAATATGAATGGTCAACTAAGGCAAGTTGCAGGTGCGGTAGTCCCTACAGGGCTGTGGTTTAATCTCAGTTCGACTATCATTCTGACTGCAGGCTCCATGTTTGTTCTTTGGTTAGGCGAAAGAATTACGGATAAAGGTGTTGGAAATGGCATCTCATTCATCATCATGGTTGGTATTTTGGCTCGTTTGCCACATGCTTTATTTCAGGAATTTGTATCAAGGATCAGTGAGCCGACCGGTGGTTTGATCATGTTCTTGGTGGAAATCATTTTCTTGTTGTTTGTTATTGCAGGTGCGATTTTGCTTGTTCAGGGAACAAGGCGAATACCGGTTCAATATGCAAAACAGATGGTAGGAAATAAACAATACGGCGGGGCGCGTCAATATATACCATTGAAAGTGAATGCGGCAAATGTAATGCCGATCATTTTTGCGCAAGCCATCATGTTTATCCCTATTTCCTTTTTGTCATTCGGAGCTGCTCCGCCTGATGCATGGTATGCCAAATTGTTTGCACCCTTATCCGATCACCAAAGTTTTTGGTATAATTTCATATTTGCCGTCTTAATCATTGCATTTACGTATTTTTATACGGCGATTACGATTAATCCCAAGCAAATGGCAGAAGATTTGAAACGGAACAACGGTTTTATTCCGGGCATTAAACCGGGTAAGAAAACCGCTGAATATATTGATGAGATCATGTCGAGAATAACTTTTCCGGGGTCCCTCTTTTTGGCAGCGGTAGCTATTTTGCCTGCTTTTGCCGGAAAATTAGGAATTCAGCAGGAGTTTGCCCAGTTTTTCGGAGGCACCTCTCTGTTGATCTTGGTTGGTGTTGTCTTAGATACACTGCAACAAGTGGAAAGTCATTTGTTGATGCGCCATTACGATGGCTTGCTGAAATCAGGTAGAATTAAAGGACGGCAAGGTTCGGCTTATTGACAATGATTTATCTAAAGACAGACGAAGAAATAGAATTGATGCGAGTAGCGAACCGGTTGGTCGGGGCTACCTTGGCTGAAGTGGCAAAACACATTGCCCCGGGAGTTGCGACGCTTCAATTAGATAAAATAGCTGAAGAATTTATCTGCGATCATGGAGCGATTCCATTGTTCAAAGGATACAACGGATTTCCCAATGCGCTTTGCATTTCCGTAAATGAGCACGTAGTTCACGGGATACCGGGCGTATATGCCTTGAAAGAAGGCGATGTAGTTTCTGTCGACTGTGGTGCGAAGATCAATGGTTATTGCGGTGATTCGGCCTACACTTTTGAAGTAGGAATCGTTGATCCGGAAGTAAAAAAATTGCTTCAAACCACTAAGGAGGCCTTATACGAAGGTATCAGCCAAGCAGTTGAAGGGAAAAGGGTAGGGGACGTCGGTCATGCTGTCCAGACCTATTGCGAAGCGAGAGGCTACAGTGTTGTCAGGGAATTGGTCGGACACGGAATCGGAAAAAACATGCACGAGGATCCTGAAGTTCCCAATTATGGGAAAAGAGGCTACGGACCCTTGTTAAAAAGCGGTATGTGTATCGCCATAGAACCGATGATCAATCTGGGTACGAAAAATGTAAAGTTCGAGAAAGACGGCTGGACGGTTCGTACAAGAGATAATAAACCATCCGCCCATTTTGAACATACGGTGGCTATCCGGCCGGGAAAAGCAGATATTTTATCAACGTTTGAATTGATAGATCAGGTTTTTAATAAGTAATAATATGGCTAAACAGTCAGCGATAGAACAAGATGGAGTCATTGTAGAAGCGTTGTCGAATGCAATGTTCCGGGTAGAGTTGGAAAATGGGCATGAAATTACGGCGCATATTTCAGGGAAGATGCGGATGCATTACATCAAGATTCTTCCGGGAGATAAAGTAAAAGTCGAAATGTCGCCTTATGATTTATCCAAAGGTAGAATTTCATTCAGGTATAAATAAATAAATAAAAAATATAAAGAAATGAAAGTAAGAGCTTCAGTAAAAAAACGCACTCCCGATTCAAAAATCGTGCGGAGAAAAGGGCGTTTGTATGTGATCAATAAGAAAAACCCTAAATTTAAACAACGTCAGGGATAAGTTTTATTTTTGCTAAATTTTTAAAAAATGGCTATAAGAATAGTAGGGGTAGATTTACCTCAAAACAAAAGAGGCGAAATTGCGTTGACTTATATTTTCGGTATTGGTCGCAGTTCAGCCAACAAAATCCTGTCGCAAGCAGGAGTTGACAGAGATATCAAAGTGAAGGACTGGACGGATGAGCAGGCGGCTTCAGTGCGCGAAATCATTGGTCTCAGCTTCAAGGTAGAAGGGGATCTTCGTTCTGAGGTTCAGTTGAATATCAAACGATTGATGGATATAGGCGCTTATCGCGGCGTGCGTCATCGTATCGGACTACCCGTGAGAGGTCAAAGTACAAAAAACAATGCCCGCACCCGTAAGGGCAGAAAGAAAACGGTAGCTAATAAGAAAAAAGCAACTAAATAATTATGGCAAAGAAAACAGTCGCAGCTAAAAAAAGAGTCGTAAAAGTTGACGCTAACGGTCAATTGCACGTACACTCTTCGTTTAACAACATCATCGTTACCATCGCTAACAGCGAAGGGCAAGTTATTTCATGGTCTTCTGCCGGTAAGATGGGATTCAGAAGTTCGAAGAAAAATACACCTTACGCAGCCCAAATGGCGGCGCAGGATTGTGCAAAAATTGCTTACGATTTGGGTTTACGAAGAGTAAAAGCGTATGTGAAAGGTCCCGGTAATGGCCGTGAGTCTGCCATCCGGACTATACATGGTGCCGGAATCGAAGTAACGGAAATCATAGACGTTACGCCCTTACCGCATAATGGATGTCGTCCTCCGAAGAGAAGAAGAGTTTAATTAAATTTTAAAATAGAAAAAATGGCAAGATATACTGGACCAAAAACAAAGATCGCACGTAAATTCGGCGAGCCTATTTTCGGACCGGATAAAGTTCTGAGTAAAAAGAACTATCCTCCGGGACAACACGGTAATGGGAGAAAGAAAAAAACGTCAGAATACGGTATCCAATTACGCGAAAAACAAAAAGCGAAATATACCTACGGCGTTCTGGAAAAGCAATTCCGCAATATGTTTGAAAAAGCTTCCCGTTCGAAAGGAATCACCGGTGAAGTGCTTCTTCAATTGCTGGAATCCCGTTTGGATAATATAGCTTATCGTATGGGCTTGGCGAAAACAAGGGCCGGCGCACGCCAATTGGTGTCGCACCGTCATATCGTGGTAGATGGGAAAGTTGTGAATATTCCTTCTTATACCGTAAAACCCGGACAAATTGTCGGCGTTCGCGAAAAGGCCAAATCCTTAGAAGTTATCCTTGATAGCGTTTCCGGATTTAATCATAGTAAATACCCTTGGATAGAGTGGGATCAACCTTCGGCGAGTGCAAAATTTTTGCATATCCCCGACAGGTCTGATATTCCAGAAAATATTAAAGAGCAATTAATTGTAGAGTTATATTCTAAATAAAAACTTCAGAATGGCGATACTAACATTTCAAAAACCCGATAAAGTACTAATGTTGGAAGCGGACAACAATTACGGGAAATTTGAATTCCGTCCGTTGGAGCCCGGCTATGGAATTACTATCGGTAATTCGCTTCGTCGTATTCTTTTATCATCACTCGAAGGCTTTGCGATTACTTCCATCCGGATTGATGGGGTTGAGCATGAATTTTCTACAATTCCAGGCGTAATTGAGGATATCACAAACATCATTCTTAATCTCAAAAGAGTACGTTTTAAACAGATTATCAAAACGATAGAGAATGAGAAAATTAGTATTTTTGTGTCGGGAGCAGATACATTCAAAGCCGGAGATATTGGAAAATATTTAGCCGGATTTGACATATTGAATCCTGATTTGGTCATTTGCAATTTAGATAAAACGGCCGGTTTCAATATTGAAATGACGATTGATAGAGGTCGTGGTTATGTGCCGGCAGAAGAAAATCGGAAAGAATCCGATTTGATCAATCAAATCGCAATTGATTCAATTTTCACACCCATTCGCAATGTAAAATATACGATTGAAAATTTCCGTGTTGAACAAAAGACTGATTATGAAAAGTTGATTTTTGAGATTTCTACTGATGGCTCTATTCATCCTAAGGAAGCTTTGAAAGAAGCCGCACGTATACTGATTCACCACTTTATGCTATTCTCTGATGATAAAATTCATTTGGAACAAGCGCATACGGAAGTGAATGAGGAATTTGATGAAGATGCTTTACACATGCGTCAGTTATTGAAATCCAAATTGGCCGACATGAATCTCTCCGTCCGTGCATTAAATTGTTTAAAAGCGGCAGATGTGGAAACTTTAGGCGAATTGGTCAAATACCAAAAAAATGATTTGTTGAAATTTCGTAATTTTGGTAAGAAATCTTTGACCGAGTTAGATGATTTGTTAGATAATCTGAAGCTTAACTTTGGGATGGATATCACGAAATATAAATTAGATAAAGATAATTAAAATGAGACATAACAATAAAATCAATCATTTAGGTCGTACACATTCCCATAGGGAAGCTATGTTATCGAATATGGCTGTTTCTTTGATTACACACAAAAGGATTTTTACGACCTTGGCCAAGGCAAAAGAACTTCGTAAATATGTGGAACCGCTTATCACGAAAAGTAAAGACGATACCACTCATTCGCGTCGTGTCGTATTCAGTAATTTGCGTGATAAATACGCCGTAACCGAATTGTTCAAAGACGTTTCCCAAAAAATCGGAGACCGCCCGGGCGGTTATACCCGGATTATCAAGACAGGTAACCGTTTGGGAGACAATGCATCCATGTGTTTCATAGAATTGGTGGATTACAATGAGCTGATGTTGAAAGACAAAAAAGCGCCGACAAAAGCCAAGACTCGCCGTTCGAGAAGAAAAGCAGATGATGTAACGCCGGACGTTGAGCTGAAGACGACCAATCAAAAAGCAATAAAGGTAGAAACTCCGCTTGAAGAATCTGTAGCTGAAGTGCAAGCAGAAATTCCGGCAGTTGAAGCAGAAATAGTAGCAGAGGTTCCGGCAGCTGAAACAACAGAAGCGCCTGTATCAGAAACTGCAACAGAAGACGAGGCTCCCAAAGAAGCCTGATTTTCGGACAACACGATAATTACGAACTCGATTCAAAAATGCCTGAAACAGGACTTTTGAATCGGGTTTGTCGTTTATATCTCTTTTTTCACCGCCTCCATCACGCGTATCAGGTTGCCACCCCAAATTTTGGCAATGTCTTCGTCGGAATAGCCCCGCCGGAGTAGTTCTAAGGTAATTTGAGGCGCTTCGCTTGCATTTTGTGCACCCGGGATTCCTCCGTCTCCGTCGAAATCCGTGCCGATGCCGACATAGTCGACACCCACCGTTTTTACTACATAATCAATGTGGTCGATAGCATCTTTCAGCTTGGCTTGTCCGTCTTTTTTAAGAAAACCTTTGTAAAAACAAATCTGGATGAGACCTCCTTTGGCGGCGATCGCTTTCATCAGTTTGTCGGAAATGTTGCGTGGATGGTTGCATAGCGCTTTCACGGAAGAATGGGAAGCTATCACCGGATATTGACTGATTTCCAACACATCGAAAGATGTTTTTTCGGAAGTATGGGAAATATCGACCATGATTCCCAGCCGGTTCATTTCGTGTACTACCTCCCGGCCAAATTCACTTAAACCTTTGTGTTCTCTGTTTCCGCGATTGGAATCGCAGATGTCGTTGTCGCCGTTGTGTGACAACGTGATGTATTTGACGCCCATCCGGGCGAAATGTTCCACATTCCGGATGTCTTTGCCGATGGCATAGCCGTTTTCGATACCGATAAAAATTGTTTTTTTGCCTTCTGCCTTGTTCTTTTTCAACTCTTCTACGGAATTAGCAACGGCGACAAGGTCTTTGTTCTTTTCTGCTTGTTGTTTGATTTGATTAATGATGGAAACCGCCTTGTCAAATGCTTTCTGCGAAGCTGCCGCCGTCCTTGCTCCCTGCGGCAGATAAGCCACCATAAAGACTGCATCCAACATGCCTTCCTGCATCTTGGGAATATCGACCTTGGTTTGTTTATTTTTCTTCCCAATGTCAATGCCTTGGGGAAAAAACATTGGTGTATCGCAATGAGAATCAATTGTATATATTTTTTTGTGCAAGGCTTTGGCTTTGTTGAATAAGTCGGCCTCATTCACTAAATATTTAATTGTGTCTATCATAAACTGATCCCCAGCCATCGCCATATTTTCCGGATGCCACTGAACGCCCAGGATGGCTTTGCTCTCGGCCGATTCAATGGCTTCAATCACGCCGTCGTCTGCTTCGGCAATTACTTCAAATTCCGGGGCGACTACCTTAATCGCCTGATGATGAAATGAATTTACTTTGATGCTTTTTCCTCCGGAAAGTTTATGGAGTGTCGAATGAGGTGCAATATGGACGGCATGTGTGGCGATTTCGCGTTCTTCTTCCTGACTGTGCCGGATGTTTGAAGCCGGTAGCTGTGCCGGTATGTCTTGAATCAGGTTCCCGCCAAAAGCAACGTTAAGCAGTTGTTGGCCGCGGCAAATTCCCATGATAGGGATTTGTCGCGCCGCAGTCATTCGCACCAGTTCGATTTCATAACGGTCGCGTTCCAAGTCGTAATCCGTTACGGTCGGATGCAGTTCTTCGTTAAATAAAGGCGCGTAGATATCGCCTCCGCCGGAAAGGAGCAAACCATCAATATGGTTTATGATTTCTTCAAGGACGGATTGATCCGTTGTCAACGGAATTAAAACAGGACTCCCTCCAGCTTTGACAACAGCGTTCACATACGCGTCTGTAATGCGGGATGTCCCGTCTTTATGATTGACTGATAAGCCAATAATCATATTGAGTACAAGTGTTAATGCGTGTAATAACATTTACAAAGGTAAAGTAAATTTCAGGAAAAAACAAACCTTTATTGATACAAAACTTGCAAAAATCATTGATTTTGTTTACTTTTGCAGGCATTAAACATGGACAATAGGTTGATAATACTCTTTGCTGTTTGTCTGTTCTTTTCAGCTTCAGCGTTTTCCCAGAGCCTGAACGGTAAAATAACAGACGTCTCCGGACGTCCGATCCCTTCCGCTTCGGTTTATATCCAAGAGACAAAACAAGGTTTGATAGGCAATTCGGAAGGAGAATTTCAAATCAAGCTGTTGCCCGGTAACTATCATCTTGCGTTTCGGTGCCTTGGCTTTGAGTCTGTCGAAAAGGAAATTACGGTCGGAGATGTGGATTTGAAAATCAGCGTTACACTCCCGGAAAAAATAATCCTGTTGGCAGAGGTAACTGTGGAAATGGGAGAAGATCCGGCTTATGCCATTATGCGAAAAGCCATTGAAAATGCCCCTTACTATCGGTCCGCGATAAAAGCATTGACTTATGAGACTTACAGCAAAGGTTCCGGAAAATTTACGGGACAGTCTGCCTTGATAGAATTCATTGCCAAAAAAGCCGGAGAAGACCTGAATGTGTATAAGGATAAAGTTTTCATGCAGGAATCTGTCAGCGAAATAAAATATACAGAACCAGACAATTATGAACAGAAAGTACTGGCTTTTTCTACTACCTTTCCCGATGAAAACGACCCCAATAATGCAATGGGCACCAAAATCATAGGGCTTTCCTTGTATCAACCCATAGTATTTGGAAGCGTAGTTTCTCCCTTGAATCCCCAATCTTTTTCCTATTACCGGTTCCGGTATGAAGAATGTGAAGAAGAAGACGGCCGGATTATTAATAAAATTCGCATCATTCCCAAAGTAAAAGACCGTCGGCTGATGGAAGGGGTTATTTATATTGCAGACGAAGAATGGAATGTCAGGTATGCCGATTTTACGGTTCATCACCTCATGGGGCAGACCAATCGTTACCGCTTCAATTACCATCAGGTACTTGAAAATATCTATTTGGTAACTACTTATGAATGTGATGTTACAGTTGGCCTGATGGGAATGCAGTTACAAGCAGGTTTTTTACATTCCATCCGCTATACTGATATTCAAATTGATGATTCTCTGATAGCGCTTGCAGGCAATCAGAAAAAAAACGAAAAGAAAAAGGAGAAAAAGAGCCTTGAAATCAAACGAAATGCAGGTATAAAGAAGGACATTGATACTTTGGCCGTAAAACGGGATTCTGCTTATTGGGTCAAAGTCAGAACGGTTCCGTTAAATACAGAAGAAATAAGCAGTTATGTTCGGAAAGACACCATGCAGGCCTATGTAGATTCGATCAACAATGCCCGGGTAAATCCGAAATTTTCTTTTTCCAACCTGATTTTCGGAGGCAAATTGGGGAATGACAGCACTGCTTTTGTGCGTTTCAGCTATTCCGGATTAAAAGAGATTTTTAGGGAATACAATTTTGTAGACGGGCTTTGGTTGGGGCAATCTTTAGGATTTGATTTCAAGAAAGGGAAAAACAGCGGCTTGAGAATAAACCCAGCGGTTCATTGGGCGAGCGCACGCAAAACCATCATGTGGAAAACGGATATTTTCTACGATTATGCACCTGAAAAATTGGGCATAGCATATCTTTCGGCAGGAAAAACTTCTCAGGATTTCAGCGGAAGCCATGGCGTAGAACGCTTTTTGAATGCTGCATATTCTTTGTTGGGAGGGAAAAATTACGCCAAACTATATGAAAGGACATTTGCAGAAGCGGTAAATCGTATTGACATAGCCAACGGCTTGAATCTACGGCTCGGATTGCAATACGCCAAGCGTGCATACACAGGCAACCACACTACATGGAATTTCTTCGGGATAAAAGACAAGTACACGCCCAATTTGCCCGATTATTCCGCCCCCTTGACCATTTCCCATTCCGATTTGGCGGAATTCGTTGTGCATTTGGAATATACACCTGAATATTATTATGAGCTGAATAAGGGGAAAAAACACTATGTTCGTACGAAATATCCGACAATATGGGCTACATATAAACAAGGATTCGATGGCGGAATCGGCGATAATTATTCGAGGTATTCGGTTTTGTCGGCAGGTATTCTACAGGAAATAAAATCAGGAATTTTTGACCGTTTTAATTATACGTTGATGGCTGGGAAATATTTCAACAAAAATCCCTTCAATTATATAGATTACAAGCATTTCGATACGAATGGAGATTTGTTGCTGAGCTTTAATTTCACCGACCAATCTTATGCTTTGCTACCTTTCTACGTTTATTCGACAAACAAAGAATGGCTTCAGGCTTTTGTCAATTACAAGACCGACTACCTGTTACTGAAACGCTTACCTTTTTTTCAGGGAAAATTATTCAACGAAGGTTTACAGGCTAAATTCCTGCACACGTCCGACAAGGAATATTATTCCGAATGGGCTTATTCGATTGAAATTTTAGCCGGTATTGGATTGTCGGGCGGTGTGTTTGTCGCTTTCGATACCTTCAAATACAACGGTTTCGGTATAAAATTATCCACTCCGCTTTTAGGGAGGCTGATAAATTAAATCGGCGCCTCATTATTTAATCGAAAGACCGGATGCCGATTTTTCGCAGATAATTTGTTCTATCTTTATTTTTTCAATCAGGTTTCTGTTGAATACTTCAACTCCTGCTTGATTTAAATGATCAAAATCGTAGAAATGCAATGAATCGTTAAGGTTCAGCATTTTATTGAAATTGTAATATGTTCCGAAGGTTTGCATTTTATCATCAAAATGCTCATTATCGGGATAACTTTCATAGGAATCATGTGTAACGGGGGTATAAACCAAGATATAATCAATACCCTGTTTCTTGAAAAGGCGGATAATTTCACGAAAGGAGTCCGATTGCTTTTCGTTGAAAACAAATTCCAAATCTTCCATCTCTTTGTCATTCGAAAAATCCACAGGTCGTCTTTCTACATATCCTCCGGATATATAGGCGTCATTTTCGTCTCGAAGCGGCTGGTGAAAATTCACATTCAAATGTAACAAGTCTCTTTCAAAAGCGTAACACAATGTATTATATACTTTTATATGATTGATTGCCAATGCCATATCTATGGTTTCCCTGTCATTTTTATCATTGGAAATAATATCCAAAGCCGATTCTACTCCATCAACATGAAATATTTCGGGAGAGACTTCATAAATAATCAGTTTGGGATTAAGTTCGTTTAAATATCTGTTTAACAGCACTTTTGTTTGTAGTGGCGTTTGACTGCTCGACCCTAAATTGAAGGAATAAAATCCGTATTGATTAAAAATTCTTGTGTCGAAGCCTCGGTAGGAACGTGACGAACCTAAGAAAAGGATGTCCACGTCTTTGAAATTCTTTACTTCCTGCAATCTGGCATATAAATACCCACCGGAACCCAGACAGTAATTTAAATTCGATTTTATTTTATCCGGTATAAAACCCCAAAAGAAAAGATAAATAAAACAAGTGGGAATCAGCAACAAGGCGAATTTAAAAATTGATTTGATAAAGCGTTTCATATTCAGCTAATTCGTATGGGTTAAAATTGGAAATAAATAAACGGAGTTTCTTTCGTCTTTACAAACATAAAAATTGAAAAGATAATAAACATATACACTGCCCAACGGAAAAATTTTTTCCATCGCAATCCCAAAAATTCTATTGCATATTGATTATTTCTCCCCGACCATTCGATGAACATAAATACACAAATGAGTACACAGAGAGTGAGAGAACTCAACACTTTTCTCGAAGGAATTATGAACAAAGATGACGAAAAAATACCGGAAACAAATGTCCATGCGCTACTTATGCTTTCGGAATTGAAAAAAATCAATCCGAAAGTCACTAAAAAGAAAGTAAAAATCATTCTGCATAAGGTTTTCAATGTAGGAAAACCCCATTTACAGGTTTCTATCTTTGTTTTTTTGAACATCTTATCGGATAAGATGATGGGAATAAAAAGAAGTCCGTGATAAAATCCCCACAATACAAATGTCCAATTAGCTCCGTGCCACAAACCGCAAATAATAAAATCAATCATGATTGCCGATAGCAAGCCTTTCTTGCCCCAATCTCTCCATTTTATATTCAAAGGCATAAATACATAATCAGTCAACCATGAAGTCAGCGATATATGCCACCTACGCCAGAAATCGGCAATATTTTGGGCGAAAAGAGGATAATTGAAATTTTGTGTAATCCTGAATCCCAATAGTTTGGCGATACCAATTGCCATATCCGAATAACCCGAAAAATCAGCATACATCTGAAAGGAAAAGAAAATAGCGCCCAACAGCAATGTACTTCCCGATAAGTTTGCTGAGTTATCGAAAACAAAGTTGGTTACCACAGCGCAATTATCGGCGATAACGGCTTTTTTAAACAAGCCCCAAAGGATTTGTTTGCATCCGTCTATCGCCAAGTTATAATCAAAAATTCTTTTTGTCTGCAATTGTGGAAGCAGCAACTGGGGACGGTCGATAGGGCCGGCCAGGATAGATGGAAAAAATGCCACATAAGCGGAAAATGCTACGATATCCTGTGCCGGTTCTTGTTTCCCCCGGTTTATATCTATCAGATAGCTCAATAAACGAAAGGTATAGAAGCTAATACCGATCGGCACAATGATACTGAATGTATGCAGATTGGTTTGCAATCCAATCTGCTCAAATAAATCTTTGAATGCTGTAATGAAGAAATTGGCATACTTAAAGTAAAGGAGAACGCCCAGCCCGAAAAGAATGCCAAGCGTGTTCAACCGATTTTTCTTTTTTGTACCGGCAGCATTGTAAATCGCTAGGCCTAAACCATAAAAAACAAGCGTTGTGACAATCAGCAAGGACAGAATTTTCCAATTCACCCAAGCATAGAAAACATAACTTGCAATTAATAGCAGTGTATTTTGCCATCGCAAATTGTGCTGAAATACAATCCAATAGAAAAAAAACACTATTGGCAGGAAAATTGCAAATGCAATCGAATTAAAAAGCATACTATTTTTCTTCTGTAATTCTGTTACACGATTGCTATGGTCAAGCGCTCAGCGGTACTTATACGTCGATATTCGCATAAGTAGCATTTTCTTCGATAAATTCGCGGCGGGGAGCAACTTCTTCTCCCATCAGCATGGAAAACACATTATCGGCTTCTGCGGCGTTTTCGATGGAAATCTGCCGAAGTGTACGCATTTCGGGGTCCATCGTTGTATCCCAGAGTTGCTCGGCGTTCATTTCTCCCAAACCTTTGTAGCGTTGGGTAGAAGTCAGGTTTTCGTTTCCATCGGCATATTTTTCGATGAAAACCTGCCGTTGTTGGTCTGTCCAGCAATATTCCTCGATTTTACCTTTTTTCATCAGGTAGAGGGGCGGCGTAGCAATATAGATATAGCCGTTTTCAATCATCGGGCGCATGTGACGGAAAAAGAAAGTAAGAATCAGCGTCGCGATATGGCTGCCATCGACATCGGCATCGGTCATGATGACTACTTTGTGATATCTCAGTTTGCTCATATTTAGCCCTTTCGAATCATCTTCCGTGCCGATGCTTACACCGAGAGCCGTGTAAATATTGCGGATTTCTTCGCTTTCAAACACTTTGTGAAGCATGGCTTTTTCAACGTTCAAAATCTTACCGCGCAAGGGCAGGATAGCCTGAAACTGCCGGTTACGGCCTGATTTGGCGGTTCCACCGGCGGAGTCTCCCTCGACGAGGAATATCTCGCATTGTTCAGGGTCTTTGTTCGAGCAGTCCGCTAATTTACCGGGCAGGCCGGCTCCGGAGAGAGGCGATTTTCGCTGCACCATTTCGCGGGCTTTGCGGGCGGCGTGACGGGCTGTGGCAGCCAGAATCACTTTTTCTACAATCACTTTGGCTTCTTTGGGGTGCTCTTCCAAGAAATTTCCCAAGGCTTCGCTGACTGCAATATCTACAGCGCCGATAACTTCGTTGTTGCCTAATTTGGTTTTCGTCTGGCCTTCGAACTGAGGTTCTTGTACCTTGATGGAGATAACCGCCGTCAGTCCTTCACGGAAGTCGTCGCCATTGATTTCCACTTTGATCTTTTCGAGCATTTTGGATTCTTCGGCGTATTTTTTCAAGGTACGTGTTAATCCGCGGCGGAAACCGGCCAGATGTGTACCGCCTTCTATTGTGTTGATATTGTTTACGTAAGAATAAACATTTTCGTTGTAGGAAGTGTTATAAGTCATTGCCACTTCCACCGGAACACCTTGTTTTTCGGTGATGATATGTATTACATCCGGAATCAGAGGCTCTTTGTTGGCATCGATGAACTTAACAAATTCCTTCAGGCCTTCCATTGAGAAAAAGGACTCGCTTTTGTAGCTTCCGTCATCCTTAATCACCCGTTTGTCAATTAATTCCAATTTGACGCCTGCATTCAGGTAAGCCAATTCGCGCAAACGTTTCGAAAGGATTTCGTATTTGTATTCGGTGACGATAAAGATGGTGGCATCCGGCTGGAAAGTGATAACCGTTCCCCGGATGGCGGTTTTCCCTATCTCCCGGATTTCGTGCAAGGGTTTTCCGCAGGAATATTCCTGTTCGTATACTTTCCCGTCGCGGTGAACTTCTGCTTTCAGGAAAGAAGAAAGTGCATTCACACACGATACCCCTACGCCGTGTAATCCGCCGGAAACTTTATAGGAATCCTTATCGAATTTTCCCCCGGCATGTAAGACTGTCAAAACGACTTCCAAGGCCGATTTTTGTTCTTTTTCGTGAAAATCCACCGGGATACCGCGGCCATCGTCTTTTACCGTGACGGAATTATTCTCGTTGATGGTTACTTCAATATTTTTGCAATATCCGGCCATGGCTTCGTCGATGGAATTATCAATTACTTCGTAAACCAAATGGTGCAAACCTTTTTCGCTAATATCGCCGATATACATAGCAGGACGTTTTCTAACGGCCTCTAAACCTTCAAGAACTTGAATATTATCGGCTGAATATTCATTAGAAATGTTTTTTTCTTCTTCTTCGCTCATTTTTATTTTTGTACTTATATATTTTCGTAAAATTTTGCCTTAAAAAGCAAACAAAGATAGTAAAAATTGGTGAATATCCACACTTTTATTTGAAAAAATTCAGCGGTGGAAATGTGAATTTTATAATTAGCTGTATCACAATAATTTTCAAATTCATCGCTACCCATACCGGCCTGATTTTTTTACTCCAATTCTTAGGTTCTACCATGCGAAAAGACCTCTTCCCACATTGGGAGGGAAGAGTAGGGTTTTCGTGCATGTTGCTATTTATTAAACATGCCTGTTTCATGTGTATTTTTTTATTTTCGTTAGCAACAATACCTGTAAATATACAAACAAGTTTAAGAAAGATATTAAACGGTGCTGGAAAAGGGGATTGAACATGTAGTTAGCCACAAATTTGCGACAGGATAGTACACCTTTATGCACCCGTTGGTTGGTTACCAAATCGTTTGTTATCGGAAACAGTTATTCTCATAAGACTTTGAAAAACAAAGAATTAAACTTTTGCCTTTAAGATTCTGAGGGAATTCACTACAGCCAACAAGGTGACGCCTACGTCGGCAAAAACGGCTTCCCATAACGAGGCCATACCGATAACAGCCAAAGACAATATCAATATTTTAAGTCCAATCGCCATACAAATATTTTGGATAACGATACGCCGGGTAAACCTACCTAACCGTATGGCCGTCGCTATCTTAATAAGCCGGTCGGTCTGGATTACCACATCCGCCGCTTCAATCGCCGCCTCACTTCCCAAGCCGCCCATGGCAATTCCCACATCGCACAGGGCTAATACGGGAGCATCGTTGATTCCATCCCCTACAAAAGCAAGCATATTGGACGGGTTCGCTTGGAGGCTTTCTATTTGTTTAACTTTCCCTTCGGGCAACAAGTCTCCGTATGCTTGCGTGATCCCTAATTTTGTTGCCAAATGGGTGACAAGCGCTTGTTTGTCGCCGGATAGCACAACAAAATTTTTTATGCCACACTTATTCAATGCCGTCACGGCGTCATACGCATCCGTTTTCAAAGCATCGGCAAGCCTTACATAACCTGCATAAACATTCTCAATAGCGCATAGGACAGTTGTTTCCGGTATTTCGCGTATTGCCGGCGGGTAATCTATTGCATACCTGTCTAAAAGTTCCGCATTGCCGACAATTATCTTTTCCCCATTCAATTCGGCGGTTAAGCCCAAGCCGCCTGTCTCTGCGATCCGGTCGGGAATATCCGGACTGATATTTTTTATCCGGGCATAATCTACAATAGCTTTTGCGATAGGGTGCGTACTTTTGCTCTCAACAGCGGCCATGGTTTTCAATAACGCAATTGTATCAAGCCTGCCGGCGCTGACGATTTCTTGTATTTCGAAAATTCCTTGTGTCAAGGTGCCCGTTTTATCGAATACAATCGTATTCACGTGTGTGATAGCCTCTAAATAATTGCTTCCCTTAAATAATACACCTTCTTTAGACGCCGCTCCAATTCCGCTGAAATAACTCAACGGAATACTGATTACCAAGGCGCAAGGACAAGATATAACCAAGAAAACCAATCCTTTATAAAACCAATTGTTAAAATTATAGGTGAATGTAGGCGCTAAAAAGGCATATAGCCAAGGCAAGATAACGATCAAAAGCGCTAAAACAATTACGGTCGGCGTGTAAATGCGGGCGAATTTCCGGATAAATTGTTCTGCAGGCGCTTTGCGTTCCGCGGCGTTTTCTACCAATTCGAGGATACGGGACAAAGCGCTTTGTCCGTAAGAACGGATTGTTTTGAGTCGGATTACATGGTTTGTAACAATCATTCCCGCAGATACTTCTTCTTCTTTTTTAATTTCGCGCGGGATACTTTCTCCGGTCAGGGCGGAAGTGTTAAAAGTAGCTGAATCGTTCAACAGAAGGCCGTCAAGGGGCACCCTTTCTCCGGTCTTCACTTCAATGATTTCTCCGATGCTCACTTCTTCCGGGGGAACGGATTTCAGGGAGTCGGCAGTCACAACCGTTGCTTTATCCGGACGAATAGCCAGCAAGGCGTCGATACTTTTTTTTGCATGATGAACCGCTTTTTCCTGAAAAATTTCCCCTATCGTGTAAAAAAGCATAACAGCTACGCCTTCAGGATATTCTCCGATAAAAAAAGCGCCGATAGTGGCTAAACTCATCAGCAGGTATTCGCTGAAAATATCTTTTTCGAGAACGCTCTCCCAAGCTTCACGCATCACGACAAGTCCCACAAGCAGATAGGCGATAAAATACCAACCGAACCTTATCCATTGATTCTCAAATAAATCTACATGAGCGAAAGAAGCGGTAAGTCCGATAATAAGCATTACGAACGAAACGGACGGTAGCGAATATGTCTTCAGCAGATTTTTCAAACTCATATTTTTCAAACCCATATTTTTTTATTTTTATCATTCCGGTTATATGCCTGAATCCGGCTCAAATATAAGAAATATAATCATTAATCTTACCTAAATATTTAAATAAAATCTTTTTTTATTGGTTTATCATGATGAAATTCACAAATTTTTTTTACTTTTGTAGTTAATTGCAAAAGTATGGATAGGTCAGTTATTCAGATAGGAGATAAAAATTTCGAACTATTTCTTCCGGAAAGTATTATTTTAGAAGAAATTAAGAGGGTCGCGCATGAAATCGAGCAAGATTTTGCGCGTAAGGACCCGCTGTTTGTTTGTGTATTAAACGGGGCGTTTATGTTTGCCTCCGATTTAATAAAGCAACTTGATTTTCCTTGCAAACTGACTTTTGTCAGGCTAAAATCCTATGCAGGAACCCAGTCGGAAGGAGTTGTGAAAGAAATGTACGGTCTGAGTGAAAATATTGAAAACCGGCATGTGGTAATTTTGGAGGATATCATAGATACAGGTTATACGATGCGTTATCTGACGGAAAAATTGCAGGAAGAACACCCGGCCTCCTTGAAGATAGCTACCCTGCTGTTCAAACCGGAAGCCCTGTTGTTAGCTGTTAAACCGGATTATGTCGCCAAGGAAATTCCAAACGATTTTATTGTAGGATATGGTTTGGACTATGATGGACATGGTAGAAATTTAAGGAATATTTACAAGATAAAAGAGTGAATAAATATAAATCTAATTTTGCGTTACTAATTAAAAAGTAAAAAATGATGTTGAATGTTGTAATTTTTGGCGCTCCCGGTTCAGGGAAAGGTACCCAAAGTGAATTAATCATTTCCAAATATGGTTTGTATCACATCTCGACCGGAGATATTTTACGAACCGAAATGAAAAATCAAACCGAATTGGGGAAAATAGCGGAAGACTATATCAAAAATGGGCAATTGATTCCGGATGATCTGATAATCAGTATGTTATCAGAGGTATTAGGAGAAAATTCTCAATCCAAAGGATATATTTTTGATGGGTTTCCACGTACGCTTGTGCAAGGGGAAGCTTTGGACCAATTGTTGAGGGAGAAAAATACCAGTGTAGTCGCCGTATTTAATCTCCAAGTGGAAGAGGATGAGTTGATTACTCGCTTGTTGAAAAGAGGAAATGACCAGCGGCGTACGGATGATACGCTTGAAGTCATACAAAAAAGGTTGGAAGTTTATCATACACAAACAGAACCCTTGAAGGAATATTACAAGAAAAAAGGAAAACTTTTCACAATTAAAGGCGCTAATTCCATAGATGACGTCTTTGAACAAATTACGGATGTTATCGACCATCTTTCTTTCTAAAAAAATAATAAAATGGCAGAGTCCAATTTTGTAGATTATATAAAAATTTATGCCCGCTCAGGGAAAGGCGGGAGAGGTTCAACCCATTTCCGTCGTGAAAAATACATCCCTTGGGGAGGCCCCGACGGAGGTGACGGAGGAGACGGAGGCAGTGTAATCTTGCGCGGAAATCGCAATCATTGGACTTTACTTCACTTGAAATATGAGCGTCATATTCTGGCCGGACACGGTCAGGGTGGTTCCGGACGCCTGAGCAAAGGCAAAGACGGAGATAATAAACTTATTGATGTGCCGGTCGGAACAGTCGTATTCGACGGCGAAACCGGCGCATTTATCACCGATATTCAGTACGATGGACAAGAAATCGTGCTCCTCAAAGGCGGTCGCGGAGGAAAAGGAAATAACTTTTTTAAAACGCCAACCAACCAAGCGCCCAAATATTCCCAGCCGGGCGAACCTTATCAGGAAAGGAAAATTATCCTGCAACTGAAACTGTTGGCCGATGTGGGTCTGGTAGGATTTCCCAATGCAGGGAAATCGACCTTGCTTTCTGTCGTTTCGGCGGCGAAACCCAAAATAGCCAATTACCCTTTCACTACTTTAGAACCCAGTCTCGGCATTGTAGCTGTCAGAGATTCCTATTCTTTCGTGATGGCCGATATACCCGGAATCATCGAAGGCGCCAGCGAAGGCAAAGGCTTGGGTTTGCGGTTTCTGCGCCATATCGAGCGAAATTCCCTGCTGCTCTTTTTGGTCCCAGCCGATAGCAATGACGTCCGGAAAGAATATGAAATCCTGTTGAACGAATTGAACCTTTACAATCCGGAACTATTGGATAAACAAAGGATACTGGCTATTTCCAAATCCGATATGCTCGACGAAGAGTTGGAACAGGAATTGGCCGAAGATTTACCCGGAGACATTCCCTGTATTTTTATTTCTTCCCTGACACACAAAGGGATAATTCCGTTGAAGGACTTGTTGTGGAAAAAGCTGAACGAGCAGGAATTTCACGATGTGGAAAGTATTGTCCAAAAACCGATGGATATTTGTTTGTCTGATTTGGATGATGATTTCGACTACGAATACAAGGGTGAAGATGCAGATGATGAAGATTTGGACGATTCCCCATCCGACTCTCATTAACACTTTGTCATATCAGCACATCAGCATATTAGCACATTCACACATTCCACATTTACACATTTATTTTCCAATGAAACAATATTCATTTTTCATCCTTGCGCTGTTTTTGCCGACGCTGTGTTTTTCCCAAATCAATTACCCTGAAAAAACGCGCTTGAATGAGGATTGGGAATTCCTCCGTTCCGATTTAGGGAGTATCTGGGAGGCTGTTCGTCCTGCCTCCAAAGGCAATCCCGAAACTTATCCCATCTGGGAAAAGATTGACTTGCCACATTGCTTCAACGCCGATGATGCCGTCGACCCGGATGTGAACTATTACCAAGGGCCGGGTTGGTACCGGAAATTCCTCGACCTGAACAATCCGTATCCGAACGGACAAACGATTCTACATTTCGAAGGCGCCGGACAACAAACGGACGTCTATATTTACACACAACTTGTAAGCAGCCACTTGGGCGGTTACGACGAATGGCAGGCCGATATTACCGCGGCTGTCCGCGAATTTCTGCAATCGGAAGATGCGAAACGTTTTGACGGGAAAATTCCTTTGCTTGTTCGTTGTGACAACAGCCGGAATACGGAGCAGATTCCGTCCGACCTCTCCGATTTCAATGTTTACGGAGGAATTTACCGTTACCTGAATTTGATTTACCTGCCGGAAGCGGCTTTTGCCGCTATCCGCACGGATGCCGTTACCGATGCCGCAGGAAAAAAAGGAAAAATAACCATTACACCGGCCTTCTCAATGGCTTCGGAGACAAAAGAAGCCGTATTGACTTACCGTTTGTTTTCGCCTTCCGGTAAATTGCTGACCGATAAATCGGTGCAAATTACAGATCCCGAATATGCAAACGAATCGTTTTCTTGGGAAATTGCCAAACCGGAACTTTGGTCTCCCGATGCTCCCGGCTTGTATTCCTGCGAACTGACCTTGTCTTCCGGAGGAGAAACAATGACCTGTTGCGAAGTTTTTGGTTTCCGGCATTTCGAATTCAAGGAAAAAGGGCCTTTTTTTCTGAATGGCAAGCGGCTTTTGCTTCGCGGGACGCACCGGCACGAAGACCATGCCGGATTGGGAGCTGCCATGACCGAAGACCTGATTGTCAAGGAATTGAAATTAATAAAAGACATGGGTGCGAATTTTATCCGTTTGGGACATTACCAACAATCCCGTATCGTGCTGGAGCAATGCGACCGGTTGGGAATTTTGGTCTGGGAAGAAATCCCTTGGTGTCGGGGCGGCCTTGGCGGCGAATTTTACCGGAGAATGGCTACGGAGATGTTGACGCATCTGATTGAACAGCACCGCAATCATCCTTCCGTTATCCTTTGGGGATTGGGAAATGAAAACGATTGGCCCAACGATTTTTCGACATTCGATGTGCAAGAAATCAGGGCGTTTATGGCAGAATTGCACCATTTGGCGCACCGGCTCGACGATAGCCGTTTGACTACCATCCGGCGCTGCGATTTTTGCAAAGACATTGTCGACGTCTATTCTCCTTCCATCTGGGCCGGATGGTATAGGGGGGTGTATACCGATTATAAAGAGATTTCATACAGCGAAATGCAGCGTGTTTCCCGTTTTCTCCATGCAGAATGGGGAGGGGATAGCCATGCCCGTCGCTATGCGGAAAATTCCTACGAAGGCTTGTCGCAGGTCGAAAAGAGTAAAACGGCCGACGAACGTTCAGGAGACGCCTCGTTCTACGCGGGAATCGCACGGGCTTCGAAAGACGGTGACTGGAGCGAAAACTATATCTGCGATTTGTTCGATTGGCACCTGAAAGAGCAGGAAACGATGCCTTGGCTTACCGGCGCCGCCGCATGGATTTTCAAAGACTTTTCCACGCCCGTGCGCTACGAAAACCCGGTTCCGTACATGAACCAGAAAGGCGTGGTGGAACGCGATCTGACTCCCAAAGAAGCCTATTATGTTTTCCAATCTTATTGGGCGGATAAACCCGTATTGCACATTTTCGGACATACCCGGCCTACCCGCTGGGGGAAAGAAGGGGAAAAGAAATTGTTGAAAGTATACGCCAACTGTGAAACGGTGGAATTGTTCCTGAACGGAGTCAGCCTCGGAACGAAAAAAAGAAATTCGCAAGATTTTCCGGCCGCAGGTTTGCATTGGGAAGTGGCCTTGAAAACCGGTAAAAATACCTTGCACGCCATTGGTAAAAAAGGAAAGGAAATCCTTTCCGACGAGATTGCGTTTGAGTATGAAACCCGCCCTTTCGGAAAACCGGCTGCCATCAAAACAACTGTTATAGACGCAACGGACGATTATGTGTGGATAGAAGCAGAATTGAGGGATACAAACGACGTGCCATGCTTAGATGCTCGCAATTACTTTTATTTTGATTCGACAGGAGATGGGTATCTGTCTGTAAACCAAGGAACTTCTACCGGTTCGAAAAAAGTACAGGCGCAAAACGGCAGGGCGCGGGTCAAGTTAATCAAAAACAATGGACAAAATACGGTTTCCATACGCTCCGATGGTTTGGAAACCGTATTTATCCGGTTATAGCTTATTCTTTTTCGAAATGGTATCTCACAAATAACTCCATTGCCTGGTATTCGGCCATCCCTAATTTGTCATACCGTACTGCGGTAGCGATATTGCGCTCTTCGGCGCGTTGCCAGAACTCACGCGGGTCGGTACCGGGAAATAAAGGCCGGTCTTTTTGCGATTGGTGTTTGAATATCGCCATCCGTTTGGTACGGCTTTCTTCCGGACTCAAGGGTACGGCCATGTCCACTTCAGCGATGTCCCATTCCTGCCATGCACCACGGTACAACCACAGCCGGCAATCTTTTATCCACTCTTCTTGTTTCACTTGCTTCAGCGCTTCCAGAATAGCAATAAAGCACACGCGATGCGTGCCGTGCGGGTCGGACAAATCGCCTGCGGCAAAGATTTGATGCGGCTTCACTTTGCGGAGTAAATCTACAATAATCCTGACGTCTTCCGTTCCAATCGGTTTTTTCTTTACCGTTCCCGTTTCATAAAAAGGCAGGTTTAGAAAATGTACCCTGTCTTCCGGGATACGCAGATACCGGCAGGCCGCTTTGGCCTCTCCTTGACGGATAGCTGTTTTTGCGGCTGCAATTTGAGGAAGGTCTATCTGGCCGGGACGTTTCTGACCGAAAAATTGTAAGGTATTCCGGTAAGCGTCTTGCGCTTTCCGTGTATCCCATTCATAATGTGGTGCAATATCCCGGACAAAATCTAAGAAACGGGTCACTTCATCATCAAAAACCGCAATGTTTCCGGAAGTCTGATAAGCGAGATGCACTTCATGTCCGTGCTCGGAAAGCCGGGCCAGCGTACCTCCCATCGAAATTACGTCATCGTCCGGATGCGGACTGAAAACGATTACGCGTTTGGGATAAGGATAGGCGCGTTCGGGACGGGTAGTGTCGTCGGCGTCGGGCTTACCTCCGGGCCAGCCGGTGATGGTATGTTGTAAATCGTTAAAGACTTTTATATTGATTTTATTTGCCGGGCCTGTTTCGGAAATCAACTCTCCCAAACCGTTGTCGTTGTAGTCCCGTTCAGTCAGTTTCAAAATAGGTTTGTCTAATTTTTCACTCAGCCAGAATACAGCTCTCCGGATAGATTTGTTCGACCAACGGACGGAACCGGTGAGCCAAGGCGTTTTTATGCGCGTCAGATTTGCGGCGGCAGCTGAGTCGAAAACAAACGAAGCGTTCGGGTGTTTTTGCAGAACCGAAGCCGGCAACATTTCCGTAACCGGGCCTTCCACCATCTTTTGTACCGTTTTGGATTTGCCTTCTCCCCATGCCATGACGATAATCCGCCGGGCTTCCATAATGGTTTCAATACCCATGGTGACACAGAGATCCGGCACATTTTCTTCCCCGAAGAAATTGCTGGCTGCACTCATCCGGGTAGAATAATCCAGCGTAATCAGGCGGGTTCTCGAATTAAACATGGAACCCGGTTCGTTGGCGCCTATCTGTCCGCGACTGTCCAATCCCAACAATTGCAAATCAATTCCGCCGAAATTTTTGATTGTCTTTTCGTAATCCCGGCAAAAGTCGGCTATATCCGTCTTCTTTAAATCACCGGGAATCAAATGGATATTTTCCGGAAGAATATCTATGTCAGAGAATAAATATTCGTACAAATACTTGTAATGACTTTGCAGTTCGTCTTTGGCAAGCGGATAATATTCATCAATATTGAAAACGATTACATTTTTGAAACTAAGACCTTCGTCTTTATGTAAACGCACCAATTGCTCATAAACGCCTACTACCGTAGAACCGGCAACGAGTCCCAATACACACATTTCATTTTTTGCCGCTTTCTCCCGAATAAGGGAAGCGACTTGTTTAGCCACCAAATCGGATGCGGTTTCAGCATCCGTAAAAATCGATACGGGCACTTTTTCGTATCTTTTTTCAAAGTTGTTCATTAGAATTTGTTTTTTTGTTTATGCTTGGCTTTAGCCGTACAAAGGTAATGATTATTTTTTTATCGGCGTAATAAACCGGCGCATCAACCTATTATTTCAGGTTTTTTATCTAAATCGGCATACAAAGAATTTTGACTGATAAATTCCGGAACAATTTCTTTCATTATTTTCACAACCTCCGTTTGCCTGCAAATGGATGCCGCATCTATTATTCTTTTGATCGCTGTATTCACTGTCTCAAAATCGCGATCTTCGGATTTTCCGATCATGATTTTCTTATTATTGGTCGGTTTTGTATTTTCTTTGTCGTACAACAATTCTTCATACAGTTTTTCTCCCGGACGGAGGCCGCTGTAAACGATATCAATATCTTTATAAGGCTCCAGACCGGATAGCCGGATCATTTCTTCCGCCATATTTTTGATTTTGACGGGTTCTCCCATGTCAAACACAAAGATTTCCCCTCCTTTTCCCATACTGCCTGCTTCCAATACCAAGCTACAGGCTTCCTGAACGGTCATAAAATAGCGGATAATGTCGGGATGCGTTACCGTAATCGGGCCTCCTCGCGCTATTTGTTGTGTAAAACGGGGAATGACCGATCCGTTTGAACCCAATACATTGCCGAAACGGGTGATAATAAACCGGGTTTCAGTCCTTTCTCTATCCTTTTCTTTCGTTTGCTGCTGTTTCGCTAAAGTCTGGACATAAATTTCGGCTATCCGTTTCGAAGCGCCCATCACATTGCTCGGATTGACCGCTTTGTCTGTCGATATCATGACAAAACATTCCGCTTTGTAGTTCAATGCCAGACTCGACATAATTTTGGAACCCAACACATTGGACAAAATAGCTTCGCAGGGGTGATTTTCCATCAGTGGGACATGTTTGTAAGCCGCCGCATGATAAATATAGTGAGGACGAAAAGATTTGACAATAAATTTCATCTTGTCATAATTCCTCACATCACAGACAGATAAATGAAATTTCAAATCCGGATAAGTATCCGCCAATTCCAGACCCAACTGATGAAGCGGGCTTTCTGCCATATCGCAAAGCACCAATAAGCCTACCTTAAAATTACTCAATTGCCGCACAATTCCACTCCCTATCGAGCCGGCAGCGCCTGTTATCATGACGGTTTTGCCTTGCAGGGTTTGCCCTATAGACTCCATATTGATCTGGAGGGGAACCCGCCCCAATAAATCTTTTATATCTACCTTGATGATTTTATTTTCCCTGTTGTCCGAATTGATCCAATTGCTTATTGACGGCGCCGCAAGTAAATCTATATTATTTTGCAAACAAATTTCGGCCAAGTTTCTTTTTTCTTCCTGCTCTATTCCCTCAAAATTAATTAACAGGGCTTTTATCTGTGAAAAAGCATCGATCCGGTTAAATACATCGCTTGCCTTGTATATCGGCAATCCGATGATTTTCTGGTCCGATACGGACGATTCCGGCGAAATAAAACCTGCAACATAATAGGGTAGTTTTTTATCGGCTATAATCATCTCTGCTATACTTATCTGAGACAAATCTATTCCGTAAATGAGGATTTGTATGCGCTTTCTCTCAATTTGCCGGTAGGTTGTTGCGGAATCAAACACCAGGCGAATCGTCATCCGGAAACAGAAAATAGCGAAAAAAGCCATTATAAAATTGAAGAAACAGATCGTGAACGAGAGTGTAAACTCTTCGTGAACAGTGTAAAGCAATGCTTCACTTCCTATCAACAGGACATTGGCTAAGAACAGGGATAAGAAAATGCGCATCCCGTCTTTGATCGTTGTATAGCGTAAAATATTAGAATACGTTCTGAACAATAAAAAAAAGATACCGCTGAGGGCAATACACAAGCCCAATTTGTATAAAAAGAAGTAGAGGTTTATCGGAACGGAAGCAATGGTGTAACACAGAAAAAAAGAGATAGCAAA
>JAITNQ010000015.1 GCA_031290435.1 Candidatus Symbiothrix sp.
CCATATTACAAAATGTCGCAGCTACGCTGCTCTGGGTGGGGTTATGCACACCATTACCGGGCGCTTACGCACCCGGCTACAAAAATAGCGGCGCTACGCGCCTGACAAACTTCCACCAAGCCCTCGTCGGCGTTTTCGGAAGCTCCGAAAGTTCCACAGAACCTTCGCCGGCGTTTTCTGAAGCTCCGAAAGTCACACCAAGCCCTCGCCGGCGTTTTCTGAAGATTTTCCCATGTTAATTGTATGTAAATTTCACAACGATTGTAAAATTTTACAACCGAATCAGGCGCGTAGCGCCGCTATTTTTGTAGCCGGGTGCGTAAGCGCCCGGTAATAACGTGCACAACCTCACCCAGAGCAGCGTAGCTGCGGCACTGTTTTATATTGCTGTAATTGAAAACAGTTATAATTGTCAGAAAAAATCAAATAGATATTGAGGATCATACGCTATTTTTGCTTTCTCCCACATATCAAAACTATCACCGGGCGCTACCGCCCCCGGCTAAAAAAATAGCGGCGCTACGCGACTATCTCGTTGGTGAAATTTTCCAATCGTTGTAGAATTACAATCAACATATCGCGTGAAATATACATACGATTAACATAGAAAAATCTTCCGAACACAGACGCGTCCCGTCTCTACGTTTAGATTAGCCTTATTTTAGGCGGATTGACCGGTATCCTCAGCTTCAGGGAGGCAGGCATCAGGGAGGCAGCCGACAGATAGTAATAACTTTCGTTCGTACCTGTTCCGTACCCGTAAACGAGCAAGCCTTTCGGATTGCTGAAAACGTGCGGTTTGGAGGCATTGGCTATAGTGAGGGTCTGGGTGCAAAAGGAATATTGGCTGCCGGGAATGGCTGTCCATGTGCCGTTGAGGGCAGTGAATATGCCATTGATATAGAGGGTGGTTTGAGCGATGTCGCTCGTCGGCGCCACAATCAGAGCATAATGAGAAGTCATATACGTGCTGGCCGGGATAAAGGGTCGGATGACTACTTCCGTAATAAATTGCTCTATGGAAGGCACCCAAGCCATACTGGCATCGCCAGTCCCGGTGGCGTTGGGAGCTGACTGGTTGCACATGAAGGTGCATACGCCTACGGGTTTATCGGCGGAGATAAAACAACCGCCGGTGCTCTGCAAGGCTTCTAATTCAACAAATTGTCCTTTGTCGAGCTTGAGGTTGCCCAATATAATCGTCCCTCCTGTCTGGGTGATGGTTGTGCCGTCTTGAGAGGCGATGACGCGTATCCGTTCCATTTTCCGGTTGGTTACGGGGACACAATACTCCTTTCCCCAGAGATGCACCGGCATCATTTGTTGAAACAGGTTATCCCCTGTGTTGTTTGTTGCCGCAGGCACCGGATACGTCCCTGTATTTGCCACAAAACAGGCAACCGGCTTGTTGGACGTGATATGACGACCGTTTTGAGTGACGCCTTGCTTGTAATTGACCCATATTTGCCCCGCGCTCAGCGGAGTGGCGTTTAGCGCGATGTTGTTTTCGTAAATCATGGTTCCGTTTTTGGTGGCAATGATGATAATTCCGTCGTAACCCACATTTTTATCGGGATCGTGTGAAATAAGGTAATATTCCGTTCCTAATGCGCTGACGGGTAAGATGTTGGTAATATCGGCGCTTGATTTGAATTGATTCAGCGCCAGAACTCTTACGGGCGTGGTGCTTTCTATCCGCAGCGATTTGTTGCTGATGCCGAACTCGGTGTGCGGTGAATGTGTGTTCGTTCTTTGTAGCGCGCTCAAATCAAGGGTGTCTATTTCGCCGGCGGCTAAGCGCTTCTTTAGGGTGCGTTCTGCACCGCTTATATTGGTAAAGGTGAAGGTGAGGTCGGCGGCTTCTATGGCCGTCACCCGGACTTGAAATTGTAAATTTGCGCTTGTGCTTGTAGAGTTGCCGTTAGCGCCGAAGGCAAGCCAAAAGTCGGTTCCACCGGCGACAAGCAAGTCGCACGCCGGAAGAGAGCAGCTGTAACTGCGCGTGACGCCGTCCTGTTCCTCTACGTCCATCCGGATGGTATGCGGATGGTTGGGCATGAGTTTTAAAGTCCATTCTTCAAGGTCGCGGGTGTTTGGGCTTTCTACGTCATCTACAAACCATTTCAGATAGCCGGGCGATGGCGTGGCGCTGACGTTCTTCAGGTCGGCTTTGAGGCGATAGTTGGAGACGCCGCGAGTGAAGCGTTCGGAGAGGTCTAAGTAAAGGATGTCGTTGACATAAAACTCCGTCGAGAGGTCGCGAGCCGCTGCGACAGCCGAGTAGAAATACGATTCCGAGTCACCCACTCCATATACTTTCGCGGTCAGTCCGGCCGGATTGGCGAAGGTGTAGGCTTTAGCGTCCTCAGTGGCTTTGAAAGTACAGAATGCATAATCTTCATTTGGATCGAGATCGGAGCCTATCGTCCACGATACGCCGCTCAAGGCGGTGGGAGCTGCTCCTCCGATAGACACGGTGGTTTGATCGCGCGTTGCCTTAGGCGTAATGACCATGATATGATGATCGGTTATGTTCGCATTGCTGATAACAAAGGGGGCAATCGTTGCTTGATCCACCCATTGAACGATGGGCGTGACCAAGGACATGGAAGGGTCGCCCTTTATCTTGGTAGTAGCATAATCCTGTCCCACAAGGTAGGAACAAACGCCCACCGGTTTGTCGGCGGTAAAATAACAACCGCTATTTGCCAAGACGATTTCCCATTCATAGAATTGCCCTTTGTTGAGGATGACGGAGGTCGCTCCGGGCAAGTGCGTTTGGATGATTTTCGTGTTGTCATAAGCGGCTACAACGCGCATCCTGTCTTTTCCCTGGTTGGTAGCGGGCACAAAGAACGCTTTCCCCCAGGTATGCATCGGCATCATCTGTTGAAACAGGTTATCACTCGTTGCTTTACCGCTCGGAATGAACGCTGCAGTGTTCGTCACAAAGTAGGCTATGGGATGGTTGGCGGTAATATGTTTGCCGGTAAGATCGGTTTTCTGCGCGTAGAAGGAATAGACTTCTCCCATCTTCAGCGGGACGCTGTTGACCGGTGTTGTATTGCCGTGCTCATATATATCGGTGTCGTCTTCGGTAGCCACAATCGTATAGCCATCATACGTGTAGGGTGTATACGAAATATGGACGTAATCCGTGCACAGCGCATCGATCGGGAGAAGGTTGGTGACGTCTGCCGATTTATCGGCTCTATTGTATGCGTAAGCCGTTATGGGCTTAGTGCTTTTTATGTGTAAGGATTTGTTTGAAATTCCCGAAGTATTTCCTGAGGATAAGTCGGCATAATAAACGGCATTTTTCATGTTAGCCGTCGATAGGTTGAAGGTATAAACTTGACCTGCCAAGATGGTTTGTGTAGTCGACAGCGAGTTATTTGCGGTAAAGATAAAGTTCACTTCGGTGTCTTCGGTGGCGGCCACTTTGATCTTCAGATCAATCTTGCTCATTTCATTAATGTAACCGTTTGATCCGAACGATACCCAGAAATCGGTACCCTGGGTGGTTTGTGAAAATACCGGAACACGAATGACGCCCAGTAAAATAATTATTGCCAATAAAGTTTTCTTTCTCATAATGAATCTATTTTAATTGTCGTATTTTTAAAATGGTTTACAAAATTACGCATACAAGCGTATGCAAACAAGAGAAAGAAGGTCAAATAAAATCAAAATGACAAATATTATTGGATAATAAAGAAAACAAAGCGATTCTTTTGAATAATAATGAAAAACGCAATGGTAAAACGGTTAATTGCTAACAGTATAATACTTTTTTAAAACCTGTCAATCGGAATTATTCATTCTCACTGCTCCCTCTGACAATCGAATTCATTGGTGAATACCATTAGAATGGTATGGTGAATATCATTAGAATGGTATGGTGAATACCATTAGAATGGTATGATGAATATAATACTTTTAACCGCAAAAAAGCAAAGAGCGCAGAGGGAATTACTCTGCGCTCTTTGCTTCTTTGCGGTTAATTTATTTATGAAAACAATCAGCAGTAGGATTCCTCGTCCCAGCCCAATTTCACCAATTCGATTTTAGCAGGGTCTGCCGTTCCCAAATGATAGCGGGTATCCGCCACCTCTATATGTTTGGCCGGAGGATTCAAAGGCCTGTCTTCCTGAAAAAACGCATTGCGTTTCCCTTGGATAATGCGTAAACCGACCGAATCGACAGCGACCGGGTCGAACCCTGCGATTAATCCGCTGTATTTCCACATATATTCTTCCGAAGCATCCTGAGGAGTGCGGTGGTGAAACAAAGGGTTGAACAAGATCAACACATGCAGACGTGTTTTACCTTTGACTATCGGAAGGTCGTACAAAGCGGCCAGACTCGCGCAAGAATCATCATGATAAGAAGATGGTTGCGGAGAAAACATAATGTAATTCTTGATACAAGACCCAACGCCCGACCAAGCATGTGTACGCATAGGACGTACATTGATCAAAGCCGTTGCACTTTTGAAGACGGGGTCATCCTTGACGCCCCGGTCATTGACACTTACATTCGTTTCGCTTACACCGGCTTGTAGGACGCGCTCTTTCAAAAGGTCATTCACAATTTTCGGAGTAGGAAACTTATCCCAAACATTTGTTTTAATACCCACAATATCTGCAGGTTTTACAATTGAAGCCCATGCCTCTTTTGTATTCTTTTTTCCGGTAAGCGTACGAATAGCTTCGTCCAACATGCCACCGGCTATGTCCGAATCCGGTTGATTTCCGCCGGCAAATAATTGCTGGTTACGGATTAACACCACTTTACTTTTGGCTCCTTCTTCCGTTCCCCAAGCCCATGCACCGACCGGGCGGTTCAGCAGCAAAGCGCCTCCAACAGCCATCAGCGCTGTTTTCTTTAATAAATCGCGACGCGTAATAAGATTTTCCATAACAAATAATTTACATATTATTAATAGCGTATTTAGATAATTTTTCTGTCTTTTCTTGTGTCTGACCATTGAAGATAGCGCCCAATTTATTCCCTTTTGTCCAAACAGTAAACCATGTTTTATCTTCCAATTCGACAAAAGGATTGTCGGCGCTTAGTTCGGGTGCATATTTTTCCTGCAAGCGTTTGCAGGCTTCCATTGCTTTTTCTTCATTGGAATAGGCTACCAACAAGAGATAACTGCGGGCGTCAGCCTCGCCGTATTTGGCCAATACGGCATGGCAATTCTCATCAATATTGATTATATTGTAATCTGCAATAAAAAGATACGCATTTAGCCATATATAGTGGTGAAAATAAAGAAAGCCGGCAGGAAGCAAACCTTCTTGGGGTAAATCGGTGATGATAGCCGGCTTTTCCCCCTTTTCCGGAATGGATTTATCTATGAGTCCGGCCATATACCGGATGGCTTGTTCACTTTCGGGAATAACTTCTTGCGTACTCACGGTTACAAAATAGCGGTCTTTCCAGAAAAAAATAAAATCGGGAAAACTTTGCGAACCTTGCCCGTAATCATACGCTTCTTTATCGCGACCTTGCGTGTAAACGCCAAAAGCATTTTCAGGGCTTGTCATCTCGTAAATCTCGACTGTTACTTGTGGCAAACCATCGCCATTGTATTTACAACCGGTCATACTTACCAAGCCATACGACAAATAGAGTTCCGCTCCCCCATTGATGTAATCATACAATTCTTTTCCTATATAATTCAATTTGTCGGTGGCGCGATACGAACCGAAAGTTTCCGGCAGACTATCTACCGGGAATTTTTTTTGACCCGATGCGAATAGATTTGAGCAACACATCATTGTGAAAAATAAATAATAAATAATTCGTGTCATGCGTATGTTATTATTAAAATCCGAATTCTAAATCTTCGCTATTAATTTCTTTCATTTCTTCCTCAACAGGTTTTTCCGCCGTATGATGAAATTCATTCGCCATAACATTAATTGCTTTTACAGGCCGTACCGGACAAATGGATTCACAGCCTCCGCAACCGATACACAATTCGGGATACATCCGGGGTAATGTCAAGCCGCCGATATAGGGTTCCATCCTGACCGCTTTTACCGGGCAATGCTCTGAACAGGCGCCGCAGGAAGTATGTTCGGTATAAACAACGCAACGTTCTTTTGCAAACTGGGCAATACCGACTTGCGTAACTATCTTTTCCTCTTTTGTCAGTCTTTCGATAGCTCCGTTGGGGCAAACTTCCGAACAAACCGTACATTCGTAATTGCAATAGGCCGACTCGAAAAATACCATATGCGGTTTGAAAGCATAATCAATTCCATACTTAAAGCCGGCCGGTTTGAGAATTTGCTGCGGACAATGCGTCACACACAAGTGGCAAGCCGTACAGTGCGCTTTGAAATGTTTCAGACCCCGTGAACCGGGAGGTGTGACAGGCGTCAATTTGGTGACGTCTATTTCCTGTTTTTGCGCCCATGCGGGAACAAATGGAACCGAAACTGCAATCGCGGCCGAAGTCAGCATAAACGAACGCCGGTTCATCCCCTTATTTGTCCTCCCTGAATCAACCCAAAGAGGTTCTTGAAGGGATGTAATTTCGCGTTTCGTCTCAAATTTCTCTTCTAAGGATGTTGTAGAGGGCTTATAGGCAAACCTATAATTGAGGGCTTTCTTTTTATTACAAGTCTCTATACAATTAAAACAGGTTACACAACGCGAATGGTCAATCAGGCCTTCTTTGCTGTTGATACATTCCGATTTACAGGATTTTTCGCACGATCCGCATTTGTTGCATCTGGATTCGTCAACGATTATCCGGAACAAAGCATATTTAGCAATCAATCCCAAAAATGAACCTACCGGACAAATTGTGTTACAAAATAATCTTCCTCTCAATAGCGACATGAGGCCAACGACGAGAAAAGCAATGAATGCAATCGTCAAAGAAAGCATTGTTACCGTATGTATCGTTACATGATAAAAACTAAAATTATTGAATTTCAGGGCGACCAAATTGAGTAAGTTATTGCCTTCTATGGTTATTGGACGAAAAATATTGACAGCGATGCGGCCGAAATTGCTATAAGGGTCTAAATAGGTAAGGGGAGTCGTAATTCCGAAAATCAGGAATGCGATGCAAATAGCCAACAAAGCATAACGCAAAATATGCTGTGGCTTGGCATAATGATACCAACGTTTTTTCTTGTTTTTCTTTTTTCCCCTTTTGGTAAACCAAGCGATAATGTCCTGAAGAATACCCAATGGACAGATTATTGAGCAATAAATCCGTCCGAATAAAATCGTTAGCGCCGCCAATACTATCAAAATTACAATACTTCCGGAAAGTACAGCCGGAACCAATTGTATTTTCAGTAAATTGGCAAATGAATTGGGGACTATATCGGCAAAATCACAGAGGAAGAATACAATCGGAAGAAAAATAACAATTGCCAATAGGATACGGATTAGTTTCAAAATGTTAGATTTCATGCGAATCAGAGTTTTACCCGCTTTACATTTAATGTATCTAATTTTTGTGTACCCAATTTCAATTTTTCTCCGTTGGCGATATGTTTCACCAACTGAATATCCATTTTTTCTACTTGGTTGAATAAACCGATGGCAGCCGTATCCGCCGCTACAATATCTGTAGAAATAATCAAAGTTTTCAATACGCTGGTATCGGAAACGGAGCGTCCTTGCGGCCCGCTTCTACGCAAACAACGATAAGCATCTATGATATTTAATGCCGGTTTTTTATTCCAAGTACAGATATCGGCGATACATTGCTGTAAATCATTTGCATGGAAGAATCCCCTGTCGAAAACAATTCCCATATAATTCTTCATCGCAATTGACATCTGGGCGCCGTCATGATTTTTCAGTACCGGTACATTAAACCATACATCCGCTTCTAATAGCGCTTTGTGTATTTTGGCGGTTTTTAGCTGAACGCCTTTCGGAATACTGACTTCTTTGAAATAGGATTCATCATGCGCAGGAAGAACGGTTGCACCGGCAGACTCAGCCGCTTTTTTTATTCCGGACCGTTCGTAACATTTTTGCCAGTTATCACAGGTACGGTCAAAAACCGTTACTTTTTTTGCACCGGCGTTGAAACATTGTTTTACTAAGGCTTCCACCAAATCGGGATTGGTATTCGCGGCAAATTCCGGTTTTTTATCCCACCCGATATTGGGTTTAATCACCACGCTTTGCCCTTTTTTGACATATTTCCCAATGCCACCCATTTCCGTTAATGCTCTTTCCAAAAGTTGTGCCGGTTCTCCGCCCATAACAGCAACCATATCAGGGACAGCCTCAGCCATAATAGTGTTTGTGTTGATAGCTGCTTGCAACTTATCGAATGTTAATGCAGCTACACCTACAGCAGCGCTTGCTTTAAAAAAATCACGACGTTTCATGCTATTCTTGTGTGTTAATTAATACTTCATTTGATATTAGACAGCAAATGTAGTAAAAAGATTACAAAGAGTAGTGTTAAAAATGTATAAATCAGAAGTTTATTTCTAATCGGGTTTCTTTACTTCCTTTTGTCCATACAGGGCCGTCAGCCAGTAGTCGAACGGCTTCCTTATCGGCTTCCTTGCATAAAGACCTAAGCAACTTTATATTGTAGGGACGTCCCCTCTCGTTTACCGAAAAAAGTAGGACGACTTTTCCTTTCGCTTGTATACAATCTGCACTTGTAAGTTGTTTACGATTTTTTTTCAAATAGTCTTGATAGGCGTTTTCCCCAACCGATGGAAACGGTCTTCCGGAAATTTTGGCATCCAGTTGATCGAGTTCTGCTTGCGAAATTTTTAGGTCTTTATTCGTTGGGCTTGTTGCTTTACTGCTATTTCGTGCATATTTGACGGATATCGCTTGTAAATCATCGTCTATAGATGCTGTTTTTTGCGACAGGGATTGTATGTATTTGGCATATGCATCCGAAGAAGCAGAAGAAGCAGGAGGAGCAGAAGAAGCAGGAGAAGCAGGAGGAGCCGGAGAAACCTGTTTCGGTTCTTTACTTTCTTTGCTTTCGCTGCTTTCGTTGCTTTCACTGCTTTCTTTTTCAGGCTTTTTCTTTGGTATATCAATTGTTTTCGAATCTGTATTTTCGATAGGATTTATTATGGTATCGGCCGGTTTCGAGAAAACAATTTTGTCTGTATTCGTCTTGTTCGAATTTTCTATCAAAAACAGACTGATAAACAAAGCGATGATTAGCAAAAAGCAAGCAAGAATACCCCACATCCTAAGCGGTATTCGCTTATTAAAAACCGATTGGGTAGATTCTTTTTTCACCGGTTTTACTACAGCGCTATGTATTTCTTTTTTACTATGAATACCGGAATAAATTCGATTGCGAAGTTTTTCTATATTTTTTTCTTGATCTTCAGCTACGCCATCATAACCTTCAATAGCTTTATACAGAAAAGGGTCTTCCATTGACTCCCGCTCAAAATCATGCGCTTCTTTTCCTTGTCGGAAATTTAGTATGTAATTTAAAAGATTCATAAGCTATTTATTTTCAATAGATATTTTTAAATTACGTTTTCCTTGCCGGATATAAGTTTTCACCTGTTCCAGCGTATACCCCGTTTTGTCAACTATATCGGCAAACGACAAACCGTCCATAAAAAAATAAATCAAGCATATTCGGTCTTGTTCCGGAAGATTTTCCAAACAGTGCTTTAGCATTTTCGCATCATCGTAACTGCTCTCTTTTTCAAGAAGCGACATAATGTCTCCATATCCTATGAAATCGGAATCATCCTTAATCCGGACTTCTCTTCCGCTTTCAGCACAGAGGATTTGTAAACAAAAATTCTTTATTCCCTGATAAATCCAAGATCGGAAATCATCAGAATTGCATTCTGAAATTTTGTTATACATAACTTCAGTAAAGCGGATTACCGTATCCTGTGCTTTACCTGTTTCTTTCAGATATTTCAAACAAACGCCATACAGCAGAGGAACATAGCGGTTGAATAATTCCGCTACATAAATGCTTTCATCAGATTCTCTGTATTGAGACAGAAGATCCGCATCACTTAGTGTCAATATTTCAATTTTTTTCAAAAGAGTATTTTTTTTGCAAATACACAGAGTATTTTTTTGCAAATGTATGAAATAAATTTAAATGATCAAACATTTTATGTCAAAAAATATTGAAATACGCGAAACGCGTACAAATTTTGACGTAAAAATTTGTGTTTTAAATTTTCATTTACTTGTAATCTCTTTTTAAAAGGTCAAACTGCCGGATATGTTTTCATCCAAAATCGTCAAACATCAGCATTTCAGGCGGCACACCCAAGTTGTCCAACATGCCTTTGACGGCATTTGCCATCGGTCCCGGACCGCACATGTAGTATTCTATGTCCTCGGGCGCTTCATGGTCGGCCAAGTAATTGTCGCAAATAACTTGGTGAATGAATCCGACAGGACCTGTCCAGTTGTCTTCGGGCAATGGTTCGCTCAAGGCGATATTGAATGTAAAGTTAGGAAAATCTTTTTCTATCCGCCGGAAATCTTCTTCATAAAAGATTTCATTTTTCGAACGGGCGCCATACCAATACGATACTTTCCGGTCGGTAGTCTTCAATGTATGGAAAAGATGCAGGAGTTGAGACCGCAAAGGAGCCATTCCGGCGCCGCCGCCGATGTATAGCATTTCGCGTTTCGTATCTAAAATATGAAATTCGCCGTATGGCCCTGAAATCTGTACTTTATCTCCGGGGTTCAGGCTGAAGATATAGGACGAGCAGATTCCGGAAGGCACACCGGCTTTCCATGTTCCCGCATTCCTGTCGAAAGGTGGTGTTGCGATGCGGATATTCAACATCACAATATCGCCTTCAGCCGGATAGTTGGCCATGGAATAGGCGCGAACGTTTTCTTCGGTGTTTTTCCCGATTAGGCTCCATAGCTGAAATTTATCCCACTCTTTCCGGAAGCGGTCGGCATCCTGTCCCTCGGCGGGACGGGCGTCGATATTGAAGTCTGAAAAGGGAACTTCGTATTTGGGAACTTTTATCTGGATATACGAACCGGGTTTGAAATTCAAATGCGCTCCATCCGGTAATTTAACCACAAATTCCTTGATAAACGAGGCTACATTGTAATTTGAAACCACTTCACATTCCCACTCCTTCACGCCAAAAACTTCTTCCGGCACTTGAATGTTCAAGTCTTCCTTCACTTTGGTCTGACAGCCCAATCGCCAATGTTCTTTGATTTGTTTGCGGGTGAAAAAACCGACCTCTGTAGGCAAAATTTCTCCGCCGCCTTCTATAATCCGGCAACGGCATTGCCCACAGGAACCACTTCCACCGCAAGCGCTCGAAAGGAAAATCCCATTGGACTGCAGGGTGGATAAAACCGTTCCGCCCCGGGCGGTATCAAACGATTTTTCATCGTTGACAACAATTTTTACATTGCCCGAAGGAGTAAGTTTACTTTTGGCAAACAACAATATGGCGACAAATAACAATATCAGCGCCAAAAAAACCGCTACACTCGCGATGATGGTCAATCCTCCGGATATTAACAACAGCATAATTTATATTTTTATTCCTGAAAAACTCATAAAACCTAATCCCATTAAAGCCGTGATGATAAATGCAATCCCTAATCCCTTCAATGGCTTGGGAATATCGGAATATTGCAATTTCTCCCGGATGGCCGCCATTCCTGTAATAGCCATCAGCCAGCCGATACCGGAGCCTAATCCGTAGATAGTCGCCACCCCCGTACTCGGAAAATCTTTCTGTTGCATGAACAGGCTGCCTCCCAGTATGGCGCAGTTGACCGCAATCAAGGGCAGAAAAATACCCAATGAATTATATAATCCCGGTAAAAATTTCTCTATTATCATTTCCAGCAATTGAACAATAGATGCAACTACCGCAATAAAAATGATCAAACTGAGAAAACTCAAATCCACTTCGGCAAACGATTCTCCCAACCAGTTCAATGCGCCTTGCTTTAATACGTAATTCTCTAATAAATAGTTGACGGGCAAGGTTACAAACAAAACAAATGTCACTGCAATCCCCAAGCCGAAAGCCGTTTTTACGTTTTTCGAAATCGCCAGAAACGAACACATGCCCAGAAAATACGCGAAGAGCATATTTTCCATAAAAATGGAGCGAACAAAAGTACTTAAATAGTCCTGCATAATCAATAACTATGAATCATTTTTCCTGTAAATTTTTATCTTTTGAACGGTGTATCCAGATGACACAAGCCACCAGAATCAAGGCCATAGGCGGAAGAATCATCAATCCGTTGTTGGCATACCCGGCTTCGTAAAAAGCTTCGGGAATAAGCCTGAATCCCCACAGTGTACCGGAACCGAATAACTCCCGGAAAAATCCGACAATTACCAGAATCAGACCGTATCCTAATCCGTTGCCTATCCCATCTAAAAAGGATGGCCAAGGCTTGTTTCCCAAGGCAAAAGCCTCCAAACGACCCATCACAATACAGTTTGTGACAATCAATCCGATAAACACCGACAACTGTTTGCTTACATCGTAGGCAAAGGCCTTTAAAATCTCGTTGATGACGGTTACCAAGGCGGCTACGACCAATAATTGCACAATAATACGTATTCTTCCGGGTACGGAGTTACGTATCAAAGAAATAATCAGGTTCGAAAAGGCAATGACCGCCGTAACGGAGATAGCCATAATAACTGCCGGCTCTAATTTGCTGGTCACCGCCAAGGCCGAACAGATGCCCAGCATTTGCACCGTGACCGGATTATCTTTGCTCAGCGGGTTGAATAGTATTGCTTTGTTTTTCTCATTCATAGCTTTATTTTTAAAAACGGTTCGTAAGCTCCGATACTTGCTTTCAGCATGGCGTTTACGCCTTGACTGGTAATTGTTCCTCCTGAAATGCCGTCTACATAATCTTGTCCCTGGACTGTTTTACCGGCTTTCACCACAGCAATAGAAACAAAATTTCCGGCCTTGTCGAAAAACTTTTTCCCGATAAATTCCTTGGTGAATTCCGGCTTTTCTATTTCTGCGCCCAAACCCGGCGTTTCGCCCTCGTGGGAAAAGGAAGCTCCGTAAACGGTGTTCTTGTCATCGTCCAAGGAAATAAACCCCCAAATCGGGCCCCACAATCCGGCGCCCCGCATGGATAGAATATATTTTTTATTGCCGTCAATTGTGGCTTCAAACACCGGATATTTCCTTTCTGCTTCCGGTTTTGTCAGTTCTGCAGCCGGTTCGGTATCGAAAGCGTCGCCTTCCGTTCTGTTTCCTTGTGCGTCCACCAAGTAAGCATCTGTTATGTACTCCTTATACAACTGCTCGGCATTTGAGTTGGTCGAAGACAAATTGATAGAGGTCAGTATCTGGCGTATCTTGTCAATGGCTTCATTTTGAGCCTGTTTAGGTCGTAAAGTCTGTGATGTTACCGCAAGGAGCAAAGCCACCAATACGACGATAACGACCGAATAAATTAAAGTATATGTATTTCCTTCTTTGTTCATCTGTCTGTTTATTTAACTTTTATTCTTTTCTTCCGCTTGCTTATGTTCCTTTCCACGACTAAATAATCTATCAGCGGGACGAATGAATTCATAAAAAGAATTGCCAGCATCATACCTTCCGGATAGCCGGGATTCAGCACGCGAACCGTTATGGCAAAAACGCCAACTAAGAAACCGAAAATATATTTCCCGGCTTGTGTCCGGCAAGAAGTGACCGGGTCGGTCGCCATAAATACGGCTCCGAAAGCGAAGCCTCCCAGCAGCACATGCTCCAACGGAGAAACCAGCATTGACGGCGTCGTTCCTATCCGGTTGAAAACCCATGCGATGAAAAGACCTCCGGCAAAAACGGAAAGCATGGTGCGCCAGTTAGCGATGCCGGTAACCAAGAGAATCAGTGCTCCCAACAAGATGCATAACTTGGATGTCTCCCCGATGGAACCCGGAATCAAACCCAAAAACAGGTCGCAATAAGTCAGCGGATTGCCTAAAATTCCGGTTACCTGTATGTCGGAGGTTGCCGTAGCGATTTGTCCCAAAGGCGTTGCACCCGAAAAAGCGTCAACCACCTGGCCTCCTCCTATGCCGAAAGTATCGCTCGTCCGCACAAATACCGAATCGCCCGACATTTTGGACGGATAGGCGAAAAACAGGAAAGCCCTTGCAACCAAAGCCACATTCCAGATATTGAAGCCCGTTCCGCCGAAAACTTCCTTGGCAAAAACAACCGCAAAAGCCGTTGCCAGCGCAATCATCCAAAGCGGAGTATCAATGGGGACAATCAGCGGAATCAACATCCCCGACACCAAAAAACCTTCTTGTATCTCATGCCCTTTCCATTGCGCGATGGTAAATTCGATTCCCAAACCGACTATATACGAAACGGCGACAACCGGCAAGACAGCCAACAAGCCGTAAATGAAAATGGTCGGGAAATCGGCCGTCAGCCCGATGGCGCTGTAATGTTGATACCCCACATTGTACATGCCGAACAACAGACAAGGAAGCAAGGCAATTACCACCATCGACATTGTTCGTTTGGAATCAATGGCATCGTGAATGTGTACACCGGTTCGAGCCGTTTTATTCGGCACAAACAGGAAAGTTTCAAATCCGTCAAAAACCGATTGAAACGCGTGGAGCTTCCCCCCTTTTTCGAAATTCGGTTTTATCTTATCCAAATATTTTCGTAAAAACTGCATATATATTCTTTAAATTACCACCAATTTATTAACTCAACTCCTTATAAAGCCAATTCAAACCTTGTCTTACAATGGCTTGTAATTCCATTTTAGACATATCGACAAATTCGCACAAAGCAAAATCTTCGGGTGCAACTTCATAGATACCAAGGTCTTCCATTTTTTCAATATCCTTAGTGAGGATAGCCCTGACCAAAAATTCCGGATGAATATCCATCGGAAACACCTTGTCCCATTCGTTAGACATAATTATGGCGCGAGGTCCCCCTTTAATACGTGCATCTATTTTGTATGCTTTCTTTGTCAAGGCCTGAATAGCAAAAGTGGGAAAACTCCGGTTCATTGAGAATTTATCGAAACCCGGTGCAATCCAGCCCAAAAAATCATGCGTTTCATCACCTTCCGGAATAACGGTCACTTGGTTGTCAAATGCATGTAAAAAGCCGTTAGAGGGGATTTGCGTACCCGTTAAAACATTTCCGCTGATATAGCGTAAGCGTTTGTGTGATTGTTCCGCACAATTTTTCACCATATTTTCGAGACAAACACCTGCCGTTGTGTAATAATACGCACGGTCGCTTTTCGGAACTTCCGAACCTGTAAGTGCGACAAGCCGATCAAGAATGACATTTTCATCAAGGAATAAACGTCCGATAAAAGAGACATCGGAAGCATTCATTGTCCACACGATTTCACCTTTGTTAACAGGTTTGATATGATTAATCTGAACGCTAACGTTCCCAACCGGATGCGGCCCTTCAAAAGTGACGATTTCGACATTTTTTGCTTCTTTCAGACAGGGGAGTTTGGCTGTGTTGTGTATTCCCAGATATACTTTGCCGGAAGTCAGCATAGCCAGCACATTTAAACCTGTTTGAAAAGCGTCCGGTTTATCTGTAGCACCCAACTGTATTTCAAAATCGGGCGCTAAGGGCGCTGAGCAAAAACCGGTCACAAAAATATCACGCGGGGTATCTTGTGGATTCGCGATAATATCGTAGGGACGTTGCCGGATGAAGGCAAAGATTCCGGTTTCAGCCAGCAAAGATTTTATTTCTTCGGGAGTCATAGACCCCGGATCCTTTTTACCGAAATTCTGGTATTTGTTTTCCTTATCGGCTTTGATGAAAACGCTTAGCAATTTTCGCTTTTCACCACGGTTTACAGCCTCAATTGTCCCGCTGACAGGAGAAGTAAGTTTAATTTCAGGCCGATTTTTATCATACATAAGAGGTGTTCCTGCTAATACCCTGTCGCCGGGTTTAACAGAAACTTTCGGTACGAAGCCCGGAAAGTCATCCGGAAATACCGCATGCAATTCTGATTCATAAGAAACAAAATCAGAAAGTGAGCGTTCCGCTTTACCTTCTAAGTTGATATTTAAGCCTTTTCGTATTTTAATAATGGTCGCCATAGATATATTTGTCAAAAAAAGTCGTGCAAAGATAACAAAATTTGAATAAATAAATACATTTTATAGAAAAATTTCATAAAATAATGCATTTTTACTCAACAGTCATTTCTCCGGACAAAGATAATTTTGTTTTTTCTTTTACTTTATCGGAACTTAATTCATGACCAAAAAGAAACATCAATTTGGTAATAGCTGCCTCTGTTGTCATATCATAACCGGACAGCACCCCAATATTTTTCAAGGTTTTTCCTGTCTGGTAACGGTCCATATTTACTGAACCATGAGCACATTGCGTTACATTTACCACAACAATTCCCTTGTCGATGCCTTCTTTGATACTATTCAGAAAATGGGTATCGCCGGAAGCATTGCCGGCGCCGTAAGTTTCTAAAACGATTCCTTTCAAATGTGGAATCTGTATCATTGCATCCAAAATTTCTGTCGAAATACCGGGAAAAAGTTTGATGATGCATACATTTTTGTCCAATAAATAATGAAAACGGGGAATAGCGGTTTTATCCGGATGATGAATCACTTCATGCCGGTAACGAATATAAGTTCCGGCCTCTGCCAGTACCGGATAATTAAATGAGTTGAAAGCTTTAAAGTAATCCGCATTTATCTTGGATGTACGATTCCCCCGCATCAACAAATTTTGAAAAAAGATACACACTTCCGGGGCAAAAGCATTTCCTTCCTCGTTTTTATCCACCGCAATTTCTAAAGCTGTAATCAGATTTTCTTTGCCGTCTGTCCGTATTTTACCAATCGGTAATTGCGAGCCGGTCAAAATAACCGGTTTGTTCAAATCTTCCAGCATAAAACTCAATGCTGAAGCCGAGTAAGCCATGGTATCCGTACCCTGAAGAACTACAAAACCATCATACTTATTGTAGTTTTCTTCAATAATTTGTACAATTTTTTTCCATTCTTCAGGACTCATATCCGAAGAATCTATCGGCTGATTGAATTGGATATTGTCAATATTGAATTTGAGGCGTTGTAATTCCGGGACGTAATCTTTTAAATAATTGAAATCATACGATTTTAAAGCGCCTGTCCGGGGATCTTCTATCATTCCGATAGTTCCTCCGGTATAAATTAGCAGTACTGAGGCATTTAAATCTAACATAGCAACACTGATCTCTTTATTTTTTTGCAAATATACTAAAAATTTTCTTTCAAACTCTTAAAAGATAATTTTTCTGTAGTGATTCGGGGTAAAATAAAGGTGCTTACTTATTTCCGTACCTGCCATATGCAAAGCATCCCTACTTGTATAGTGTAATACAAGCAACGTAAATCTGCAAACACGCCCAATTCAAAAGAGAAAAAAATCTACTTTTAGAATATTCAGAGATATTTTTGTTGTTATTGGATTCTGATACTTGAATATCCTTAATTTTTCACTCATTTTCAGGGAAAATATGATTGTTATTTCTTCATCTCAATCTTTTGTGAAATTGCTAAATTCGGGATAAACGTCTTTGCTGTAAAGCGACGACAGCACAACTTTGTAGTTTTCATACACATTCAAAGCTGTTGTTTTGATATGGCGTTTTTCGGTAAGCGATTGGGCAAAGCCGCTTATGACTACCCATAACTTCTTGCCCTAACGAAACGGATAATCAGCATATTTGTCTTGCATTAAGGATTCCTTTTCCGTTTGCAAATCAATAAATCCCCATTGATAATGGGCGGCAGTATCTGCATCTGCACAAATCAATATGTTAGAAGTTCCCTTTCTGATAATTTCTGTTGTGTCGGTGCGGGATTAAATGTTTGACCAACGTTGTCGGCTTTTGCTTCAAACATCAAACTTATGCCGTTGTTATCGTTCAGAATTTGAAATACGTGGTTGCGCTGCTGTTGGTAAGTTTTAAAAGCAAAAGGGCGATAATCTCAATTACCGCCCCCTGCTTTCTGCTTTTTTACCTGCTCGAATAGTGCGAACTATGAGAACGGTGCGAAGAATGACTGCTGTGAGAACTATGCGAGTAATGTCCCATAACTGAATTATCAATAGAATAATCAGTTGCGGAAGTCAGCACAAGTTGCTCTTGAGTGTCTTTCTTAAACTCGCTTTTCACATCGGTTTCAATGCTTTTTATCCCTGTATTCAGAGCAAAAGCAGTACCAATTGAAAATAAAGCAGATAAAGTTAAGAATGCAATTCTTTTAAACTTCATTAAAGCTTCCTTTTTAAATTGTTAAACATTTGTTGCAGCCTCGACTTGCAACTGTCGGCAGGGAACAATTCTGCAAATATGTTCACTGTGCTTATTTTCCGCCGAAGCAAAAAATCCTGCACATTCTTTTATCAATTCACAACCATCACATTCGGGCAAATAGATATTTTTCCAATCGGAAATGGACTGCTTTGCATAATTTCGGATACTTTCGGGCAAAATACACAACTGCGAATTATAAATTGATACATTCATATTCCGTCGCGCCAAATTCAAAACCGCTTCTTCCAATTCCGTGTTGTAATCGTAAGGGTCAATCCAAAGTTCGTCAATATTGTTTTGCGCTAATCCGACAGTTTCCATTTGCATAAACGCAACGTGAGAAACGAAAGGAAAATTTCGATAAATAAATTCTGCCAATTGCGGTAATCGCTTGTAAGTTTGTTTATGCACAACTATTCTCAAACCAATTTTTTGTCGAAATTTTGCCAAATTATAAAGACCTTCGATTGTTTTGTAAAACGTTTTTGCACCGACAATTCGGTTATGTTCCGTATCAATGTCGGAAAAAATCGGGACATCAATCTGCAAATCGTGATGCATAATGAGCGCAAGTTTTTGAGCATATTTGTAGTCGGCAAACTTTACACCATTGGGTGTACGACAAAATTCCCAAAATGATTAAATTTCTCATTTTGTTTGTATTGAGCATAATAAATAAAAAAAGGTTATAACTTTGTAGTTGCAAACTAAAAAACAAACTTTATAACCT
>JAITNQ010000147.1 GCA_031290435.1 Candidatus Symbiothrix sp.
AAAGCTAAATCGGTCATTAAATTCATTGTATATGTTGTTATCGCATATATAGGGATATGGATTTGCGTTATAATGTATATATGGTGGGGTTTAGGCAAAGAAAGTGAAGCTGATGAAATGGAAAGAAAAGAAATGGAAAGAATAGAAAGTCAATTTGTAATTCCATCCAATGGGGATGGACCTATACGGATTGAGTATAAATACAGTCATATAGATAAACACAATAATTGGAGAGCACGTGAAGATTGTTATTATGTGTATAATTATAAGGCTTCCGATTCTCACTATATGCTTCATTATATTGATTCTGTCCGTTTTCATAAATGGCTTGATAGTCATTCACATTGTTTTTACTGGTATAATTCTGCCTTACCGGATACCATAAGCGAACAATCTTTTTATGGGGTTTTGCATGAATTTAAATATTGGGAAATTACTTATAACAGGAAGTGGAATGTCTATAGTTATTGGCAAAAAGGATGTGAATTAAGTGATGTTCCTTCTTGTCTTGATTTCAAATATGACACGATTAAAAATAAGTATGTATATCAGTAATTTTATAAAATAATTAAAAATATAGCAATTTAAAATATAAAAATGGGAAACGCAAAAGCATTTTTAACGATAAACAGAAAAGAAGCAGGCTACAGGCCTGTACTTGACCGGATTGCCGACTTTGGGGAAGTAGAACAGACCCTGAATATGGATGACCGGATTTTACAGTCATCCCGTTGCATGGAATGTGGAGTCCCTTTTTGCCATTGGTCTTGCACCTTGGGTAACCTTGTTCCGGAATGGCAGGATTTGTTGTACAAAGGCAAGTGGCTTGAAGCCTATAAATTGCTGATTACAACCAATAATTTCCCTGAATTCACAGGCCGGGTTTGTCCCGCACTTTGTGAAAAATCTTGTGTCTTGAATCTTGAGAATCAACCGGTAACTATCCGCGAAAATGAAGCTGCCATTGCAGAACATGCTTTTCAGGAAGGATATGTGAAAGCCTGCCCTCCCAAGCAAAGAACTGGGAAAAAGGTTGCGATAGTCGGTTCGGGTCCGGCCGGATTAGCGGCGGCAGATACACTGAATCGGAGAGGCCATTCGGTTACGGTATATGAAAAGGATGAAACGATAGGCGGCTTGCTGCGCTTGGGGATTCCCGATTTTAAACTGAACAAGGAAATCATTGAACGCCGGTTGAATCTGTTAAGAGAAGAAGGCATTGTTTTCGTTACCGATACGGAAGTGGGTAAAACATTGTCTGTAGAAAAGTTACTTTCTAAATTCGACGCTGTCTGCCTGACAACCGGCGCCGGTGTTCCGAGAGATTTACCGATTGAAGGCCGGGAGTTGAAAGGCATTCATTTTGCCTTGGATTTTCTGAAACAACAAAATCGGCTTATAGCCGGTCATGCCATACCCAATGCCGAACGTATTTCCGCACAGGGGAAAAAAGTGCTGGTAATCGGTGGCGGTGATACGGGTTCGGATTGCGTAGGAACAGCTGTCCGCCAAAAAGCCTCCAAAGTAACCCAAATTGAAATTATGCCTATACCGCCGGAAGGGACAAATCCCGAAACGCCTTGGCCCTATTATCCAAATGTATTGAAGACATCCAGTTCGCACAAGGAAGGATGTACGCGCCGTTGGTCGCTGGCTTCCAAACGCTTTATCGGAAACAAGGGAAAAGTAACCGGCGTAGAAGTGGCCGAAGTAGAATGGCAGAAAGATGAAACCGGACGCTTTGTTATGAAAGAGACCGGTAAAACCGAAATCATTCAGGCCGATTTGGTGTTTTTATGCATGGGGTTCACACACCCTGTTCACGAGGGATTATTGGACGATCTGGGTGTGAAATACGATACAAGGGGAAATGTAGAAGCCGTCAAACCGAACGAGTCCTCCGTCGAAAAAGTTTTCGTTGCCGGTGATGTGACTATGGGAGCCGGTTTGGTGGTACGCGCCATTGATTCCGGCAGAAAAGCGGCGGATGCGATTGAAAAACGATTAATAATTAAAAAATAAATAATAGATATAAATTTATGTGTGGAATTGTAGGTATATTTGATTTAAAAAAGCCGGCGGAAAAACTGCGTGCACAAGCTTTGGCCATGTCTAAAAAAGTTCGTCACAGAGGGCCTGATTGGTCGGGTATTTATTGTGGTGAAAAGGCTATTCTGGCACATGAACGTTTGGCGATAGTGGATCCACAGTCCGGAAAACAGCCTTTGTATTCACCTGATGGGAAAGTAGTGCTGGCTGTTAATGGAGAGATATACAATCATCAGGATATACGGGATCGGCAGGCCGGACAGTACGAATTCAAAACGAAATCGGATTGTGAAGTTATTCTTTCCTTGTATGAAGAAAAAGGCGTTGATTTTTTGGAAGACCTGAATGGTATTTTCGCCTTTGCTTTGTACGATGAAAAGAATGATGCTTACTTAATTGCCCGGGATCATATCGGTATTATTCCTTTGTACATCGGGTGGGATAAAGACAGAGCTTTCTATGTAGCTTCCGAATTAAAAGTTTTGGAAGGATATTGCGATAAAATTGAATCTTTTCCTCCGGGACATTATTTGTATAGCAAAAACGGACATTATGGTTCCGACACGCGAAAGCCTAAATTTACGCGCTGGTATAATCGTGATTGGGTAGAATATGATAATGTAAAAAACAATCAATCAAGTATTGAAGAACTGCGCGAAGCCTTAGAAGCAGCTGTGAAGCGACAATTGATGACCGATGTCCCTTATGGTGTATTGCTTTCGGGCGGTTTGGATTCTTCAGTTGTATCGGCTATAGCCAAAAAATATGCTGCCAACCGGATAGAATCGGATGGACAACAACGTGCTTGGTGGCCTCAGTTACACTCCTTTGCTGTCGGATTGGAAGGTTCTCCCGATTTACTTGCGGCGCAAAAAGTGGCCGATTATATCGGTACGGTGCATCACGAGGTGTATTTTACAATTCAAGAAGGATTGGATGCTATCCGTGATGTTATCTATCATATTGAAACTTATGATGTTACTACTGTGAGGGCGTCTACGCCCATGTATTTGCTGGCGCGGGTAATACGTTCAATGGGTATCAAAATGGTGCTTTCGGGTGAAGGCGCCGATGAGATATTCGGTGGATACTTGTATTTCCACAAAGCGCCGAGTGCACAGGCATTGCACGAAGAAACCGTGCGTAAATTGGACAAATTGCATCTTTATGATTGTTTACGCGCCAATAAATCATTAGCAGCCTGGGGAGTCGAAGGCAGAGTTCCTTTCTTGGACAAGGAATTCATGGATGTAGCCATGCGTTTGAATCCGGAAGATAAACTCAGCGGATTGAAAGGCCGTATGGAGAAATGGATTTTACGGAAAGCATTCGAAGACTATCTGCCTGAAAGTGTTGCTTGGCGGCAGAAGGAACAGTTTTCGGATGGAGTAGGGTATAGTTGGATTGATACATTAAAGGCTGTTGCTTCAGAACAAGTGTCTGATGCACAATTTGCTGAAGCAGCCGATCGTTTTCCGATCAATCCGCCCATGACGAAAGAAGAATATCATTATCGCAGCATATTTGAAGAACTCTTTCCTTCCGATTCGGCAGCCTTGACTGTCCCTTCTGTTCCGTCGGTTGCTTGCAGTACGCCGGTTGCAATAGAGTGGGACGCTGCGTTCAAAAACATGATTGATCCTTCAGGAAGAGCAGTGAGAACAGTACACAATGAAGCGTATTGATTTGAAAAAACATAATTTTTATCCGTCTGCGGGTTATATCAATTATTTCATATAATTTTGCAGCCAAATAAATAAAGGAACGAGATAATGGATATTCAACAATTTATTTGGGAGTCGATAGTAAATCTGTATGGACAGGGAGTGCAACTTTCTCAAATACAGTTGCAAAAAACAAAAAAAGAATTCACAGGGCATTTCACTTTGGTGGTTTTCCCATTATTGAAGATTTCAAAAAAAAATCCGGAACAAACGGCGACTGAGATAGGCCAATGCCTTATGGGGAAAACGTCTTTAATTTCAGCGTTTAATGTGGTAAAAGGTTTTTTGAATTTAAGCATTGCGCCCGCTTATTGGGTGAACCTTTTGAATGAAATTAACCGGGCGGAACAATACGGCATTCAATTTGCCGGAGATGACGCCCCTTTGGTGATGATAGAATATTCGTCTCCGAATACCAATAAACCCTTGCATCTGGGGCATATCCGCAACAATTTGCTGGGTTATGCTCTGGCGGAAATTATGAAAGCGAATGGATATAAAGTCGTCAAAACCAATATTGTAAATGATAGGGGTATTCATATCTGCAAATCCATGCTGGCTTGGGAAAAATGGGGAAACGGCGAAACGCCGCAATCTTCCGGAAAAAAAGGCGACCATTTGATTGGCGATTATTATGTGAAATTCGACCGGGAATACAAAAAGGAGTTGGCTACCTTGGAAGCTACCGGTTTGGCGAAAAAAGAAGCGGAAGAAAATTCTGTCCTGATGGCGGAAGCCCGTGGGATGTTACGTAAATGGGAAGCAGGGGATACCTATACCATTGCGCTTTGGAAAAAAATGAATGCTTGGGTATATGCCGGTTTTGATGAGACCTACAAGGCTTTAGGAGTTGATTTCGATAAGATATATTATGAATCTAAAACCTATCTCGAAGGGAAGGAAAAAGTCATGGAAGGTTTGAAAAAGAATATATTTTATCAAAAAGATGACGGTTCGGTTTGGGCGGATTTAACCGCCGACGGATTAGACGAAAAATTGTTGCTGAGGGCCGACGGAACTTCCGTATACATGACGCAGGACATTGGAACAGCCAAGTTACGGTTCGATGATTTTCCCATAAAAAAAATGATATATGTGGTCGGAAACGAGCAGAATTATCATTTTCAGGTACTCGCGCTGCTCTTGGATAAATTGGGCTTTGAATTTGGCAGGGGCTTGGTGCATTTTTCTTACGGAATGGTTGAATTGCCGGAAGGCAAGATGAAATCGCGTGAAGGTACAGTGGTTGATGCCGATGACCTGATTCAGGAAATGATAAAAACAGCCGCTGAGACCTCCGCAGAATTGGGTAAATTGGATGGTTATTCGGAAGAGGAAGCCGCTGAAGTTTCTCGGATTGTAGGGTTGGGCGCTTTGAAATACTTTATCCTGAAAGTCGACCCGCGAAAAAATATGGTGTTTAATCCCCAAGAATCCATAGATTTCAACGGGAATACGGGGCCATTCATTCAATATACTTATGCACGCATTCAATCGGTGTTGCGGAAAGCGGCAGCATCTGCTTCCGATACACAATCTTCCGATGACTTAGCTTCCGGTGCGCCTCTCAATGAGAAAGAGGCAAATCTGATTCAGTACTTATCCGAATTTCCGGCTGTAGTACGCGAAGCCGCCGAAAGTTTCAGTCCGGCTGTTATCGCTAATTATATCTATGATTTGGTGAAAGAATACAATCAGTTTTACCATGATTATTCCATATTGAAAGAGGAAAATGCGGTCAGCAAAAAACTCCGTTTGATTTTGTCGGAAAATGTAGGAAAAACAATTGCAACCGGATTCGGACTGTTGGGAATCCAAGTGCCGGAAAGGATGTAAGATGATAAACGGATAAAAAGTTGAGCCGGTCAAAAAAAAATCCGCAAAAATATTCTCCTGAAAACCAGCGAGTTTAGGAGACTTATCAGAAAAAAGGTCAAAAAAGATTTGGAGAATAAAAAAAAGGTATTACCTTTGCACCGCTTTTGAGGGTTCCGGCAACGGAAACAGCGCAAAGCAAACGGTCTTTGAAAGATTTCCATTATTACGTAGTACAAGCCAAAAACCTGCGTATACCCCCTGAGTGAAGACGAGGGGCAGGGATACAAAAGCAGGCAAAATTTTGGGTAAAAAAGATAAAACAACCTGTCAAGACTTGAGGAATAGTAACTATTCTTCGGGATAAACAAGAAGAGCGGAGCCGAACAAAAGGAATTAAAAAAAAACAAACTGACAAAGAAGAGTTTGATCCTGGCTCAGGATGAACGCTAGCGATAGGCTTAACACATGCAAGTCGAGGGGCAGCA
>JAITNQ010000187.1 GCA_031290435.1 Candidatus Symbiothrix sp.
TAGTTTTATGTCTCATTGCCATAATTTTGGACTCCATTCTTTAATAATTGAAGCAAAAGCAAATTAAATCATTACCCTATCAAATATTATTAGTAAATTTGCATCGCCTGACAAATAAAGAAAAATATGAGCAAAATAAAAATCAAAAATTTCGGACCTATCAAGAAAGGTTATCAAGATAATGACGGATGGCTTGACATCAAGAAGGTTACTGTATTTATTGGTAATCAGGGTTCCGGTAAAAGTACTGTTGCAAAACTAATATCTACATTTACATGGATAGAAAAGGCATTGGTAAGAGGTGATTACGATAAGAAATGGTTTGAAAGTAGTGATAGATTTAAAAATCAATTTCTTGGATATCACCGCATAGGTCATTATTTAAAAACTAACAGCGTTATAGAGTATCAAGGGGAAGTTTATGCTATCACCTATAAGAATGGTTCCTTAATCGTTGAAGAGGCATCAAATACATACCCGCTCCCACAAATTATGTATGTGCCTGCAGAAAGAAATTTTATTTCGTATGTGAAATCATCAAAAGAATTGAGATTATCATCAGAATCGTTAATGGAATTTCTTACTGAATTTGACAATGCAAAGAAAGAAATGCAAGGCTTGTTGAAATTGCCAATTAATAATACGGATGTGGAATACATAAACTCTAACGATACACTTAATTTAAGAGGAGAAGATTATAAAATAAATATAGCTGAGGCTTCAAGCGGTTTTCAATCATTCATTCCTTTATTCTTAGTCTCAAATTATTTGTCTAAGTCGGTGAAAAAGCAAAGTGAAAGAAATGAAGACCCTACAAGTAGTGAAGAGAGAGCAAGATTTAAGAAAGAAGTTTCAAATATTATGAATAATAATAGCCTTACGGATATGCAAAAAAGAGATGCAATATCAGTACTTGCGTCTAAATTCAATAAGACGGCTTTTGTAAATATAGTAGAAGAGCCTGAACAGAATTTATTTCCTTCTTCGCAATGGCAAATGCTCCAAAGTTTGTTAGAATTCAACAATATGAATGATGGAAATAAATTGATAATCACAACACATAGTCCATATATTATCAATTATTTGACATTGCCTATAAAAGCAGATGAACTAAAAAAGAAAGTTAACAGCGAAAAATTAAAAGTTAAACTACAAGAAGTAATTTCTTTGAACGCAACAGTTAATCCGAACGATTTAGTAATTTATGAATTAGATGAAATCGGGGGAATCATAAAAAAATTAGAAAACTATAAAGGATTACCTTCTGATGTAAACTACTTGAATGATGGCTTGGGAAAATGTAATGATTTATATGTTGAACTTTTAAAAATAGAAGACGAATGTCTATAAATTTCTTTGACGAGAATAAAAAAACCAATTCGTCTAAAAACCAATTTGGTCTTTGTGATGACCCACCACCGGCAGAGAATCCGGCTTATATAGATGAAACAAATAAAAATAAATGGATTGGTATTGTTAATAATTCAACTAAAAAAGATACTTGTTTTTTTCCGATTGACCATTGCGTCCCTTTATTCAGACCGAAACTAACAAAAGTAAAGAATCCTGTGATTAGAATAATTCATAAATTTCTTATTCTACTATTTAAAATACAAGAAAAGGAAAGTTCTTGTGATGGAGTTCTTTCCTATAATAATAATTTGATTTTTGTAGAATTAAAAAACAGAGGGTCTGGTGGGTGGTTAAAAAAGGGTAGAGAACAGTTAACTGTCACTATTGCGAAATTTAAAGAAAATCATGACATACAAAAATACAATAAGGTTGAAGCCTATGTTTGTAACAGCCTCAAACCTTTAGCAAATACAGGAAACTCAAATCATATTCAGCAATTTAAGGATGAAACAGGATTAATCTTGAATGTACAGCAGAATATTGACATATAAAATCTAACTGTCATTCGGGTAAACCGGTAATGGCATCAAAGAGACGCGGCACGCCACGTCTCTACTTAGCGGCAGCCCAATTTCCCGTAGGGAAAAAATATCAATAGAAACAGGTTTCTATTAAACTAACCAAAAAAACGAAGCCCCAACAGAGTCCAAAACTCCATCAGGGCATAACGCTCTTCACTCCAAACTCCACAAACGCGAAATTTCCAATTCCTAATTCTTAATTCCCCCAGCTCGGCGTAGATCTCCAGACTACGCCGAGCGGAGTTATTAGGCATAATGGCTTCCAATTGAATGAATGCCGGATTTCTTTGAGCGGGCATGGTATCTTCAGCAGACACTATTTAAAAAGCGCCATCCTTCTTATTCCTTATGGGCGAAATGATTATTTCTCTTTCATACGTCTGAGGCATGACCCGGTACGCATCGAAGATGGAACGCGCTGAACAACCGACACCTGAAGTGGCATAGTCGAGGTTGAACGTAATACCGTCCTGTTCCTGCAATTGAAAGGTGTACATGGCTTTTGTCAGATTTTCCGTAGAATATGGATAAGCATTGAAGTTGAAATGCTCATTTACCTTAAATTGCAAACCAATACCTTCCGTATCGGTCATTCGCACCCACCGGTTGTCCGTTCGTAAACCGTAATCCTGCGGAAGCAGGTAGGGTTCGTACATATCCTGTACCGTAGAGGTGTAGACACCTATTTTGTATCCGGTTTTGCGATCGGGATAATTCTCCTGCGGCCCGCGACCATACCATTCGACCTGATTCAGGCTTCTATCTAATGTCAGTGTCACGCCTATACGAGGCAGCCAAAGTGGCATGCGCCCTTGCGGAATAGCGATGTGATGAAGCTTGATCTCACCGTCACCGGTAATGACGTAGGCATACAAATTCTCGAAACCGTTATATCGCCTCCCACTGATATATAGATCTCTCGTCTCTATCGCATTATCTCCCATGAGGCAGACTTCGCGGATATTGATGTATCCTTTTCCCTCCAAGGTAAAGGCTTCGACAGACATAGGATAATGGGTCAGGTGATCTAATCCTAAAGAATAGAATTCAGTAGCGATCTGATTGCCATAGCCTTCTTTCCAGTTCGATGAGCGGGAGTTGCCGGCATTCCAAGCATCCTGTTCGTTAGCCAAAGGCGCCCGCCAAATATTAAGGCTAAGAGGCGTTTTCAGCATCTCTTTTCCATTTAACAGGATGGAATTCAAAGTGCCGGTTTTCTTGTTAAATGTGTAAGTGAATCCATTACCAGAAGCAACAATCTCATTTTCAGATTCTCGAAGCGTTACCGTTTCTTTATTGACAGGTTGCGGTTTAACTTCTTTATACCAAGTAAATTCCAATTGATCCCAAGCAACTTCATGGCCTGCTTTCGCCCAACGTTCGTCCTGATTCAACGACGAACTGACGGTAACACGGTATTCCACACCCGGTTTCAATTCCGGTTGGATATAGGGTATTCGTATACGCTTTTTGGTAAGGGGAGGAACCTGTAAATCTAATGTTCCTTCCTGAATCACATTCCCATCGGCTTCGAGGAACCAGCGGGTATTGTAGTGTGAAGCATCCAGAAAATGGTTGCGATTCCACACTTCCACCCAACCTTTGTCTGCGTCTAATAAGGTGACGGCAATGGGTTGGGGAGACTTTTTCATCTGCCACATCTCCGGCTGAGGTGTACGGTCGGGCCAGATGCTGCCGTATGTACGAGCACCCATACCGTAACTTAAAAAAGTGCCTTTCCCTGATTCCTGTTCAAAGTCCAACCATAATACCATTTTGTCGGATGTGGATGTTCCGGAGGCAATGGCTTCGGTGAAGATACCAACATTATCCAACAAGGCATCACAGATATAGACATTGGTTTCCTGTCCATGGATTTCTGCATTTCGTCCAATATTGATTGGGAAAGGGAAATTCTTAATTCTTCCTGATGCCTGCATGCTTCCAACTTTGTTCCCATCAATATATATGGCTATCTCTTGTCCGTTGTATACGCTGCGTAGTTGATGCCAGTTATTTTCCCAATGGGTGGGCAAAGCGACCCGAAGGATATGCCGTTTATCCGTATATATATAGAACTCAAGCGAATCCTTTCCCCGCTGTTGTAAACCAAACTGATAGCTGCCTTTCGTTATGAACGAACCGCAGTCGCTCACTAACTTGCGTGGAAAGATATCACAAGTCAACGTCAACCGGTCGGAAGTAATCTCCACGTTCGGTTGGCGATATACTTCCACCCATTGGTCATGTCCATTCAAATCAAGCGCTTTCCCCTGCACACCTTTTACTAAACGTGCATTACCCATCAAGTGCGCCAGAGTATGGTAGGGAGAGGCATCCTGTAAAGCACGAACCCGTTCGGTCACTCCAATGCTGACGAAGTCCCATATCGCTCCTCCCATCGTGCGGGGATGTGCATAAATCGCCCGCCAGTAATCATCTAATCCACCACCTCCATTACCGACAACAGCCAGATACTCATCCATAAATGAAGGGCGCAAGTCGGATGTATCCGGCGATATGCCCACCTGCATCTCCAATTCTATTGGTAGCGGATAGCGTGGGCCAACAATATCTTCTACCGGATTGTCTTTCACTCCGGTATTCCCGCCATACATCCAAAAGCGGGTAGAATCGTATTTTTGCCCTTCTTTGACCACTTCGGCGATATTGAAACCCTCGCCGCTTTCATTTCCTGCACTCCAAAAAAGAATGCAAGGATGATTACGGTCGCGCAACACCATCTGCCGTCCCCGTTCCCGATACATCTCCGTAAATTCAGGGCGTTCGGAAACAAACCGGGTGGCATGTGCCTCTATTCCTGCTTCGTCAATGATAAAAAGACCATATTCATCGGCCAGTTCGAGATATTTATTGACAGGCGGATAATGCGAAGTGCGTACGGTGTTGAAATTAAACTGCTTCAGGATGGTAAAATCCTTGCGGATTGTTTCCTCGTCCATAGTGTGACCGGTTTCCGGATGCTGCATGTGCGAGTTTTGTGCATTTACTTTCAGAGGAACACCATTCAGGTACAATGTTTCATCTTTAATTTCCGTTTTCTTAAATCCGATGCGGGTTTGTGCTTTATCTTGTACCTGCCCGTCAGCGGTGAATAATTGCATCTTCAGCGTATAAAGGCTCGGCGTTTCGGATGTCCATTTCTTCGGATTTTTTATCTTTTCCTTCAGGTGTATCGACTTTTTTCCTTCCTTGTCTATGCTGAATGGTTCGCTTGTTAACTCCGCCACCGACCGGTTATCCGCATCGAACAAAGTGGCTTTTACCGAGAAAGATGCTGCTGCATGGCCGGTATATTGTTTCACATTCACAGTAAGTTGAAGGTCTGCATCCGTATAGCTGTCATCAAGGTCAGTAATCACCTGCCAATCGAACAGGCGTGTAGTGGGTGCGGCATAAACCCAAACATCGTCGAATATTCCGGCTAATCGCCAGTAATCCTGTCCTTCCAGGTAATATCCGTCGGAATATTTGACGACCCAGACGGCTACCGTATTCTTGCCCGGTATCAGAAAAGGGGTAATATTGTATTCGGCCGGTTCCTGAGCGCCCTCATTGTAGCCCGCTTCCCGGCCATTGATCCACACAAAAGAAGCAGAAGCTACTTTCTCCATCCGCAGGAATACCTGGTCGCCTTTCCAGTTGGCCGGAAGGGTAAAGGTTTTCCGGTATGCTCCCGTAGGGTTGTATTCCTTTGGCACATACGGCGGATTGGGTTTAAAAGGCGTTGACACGTTGCGAAACAGTTTATCGCCGTATCCCTTCATTTCCCAATTGGAAGGAACAGTGATTACATCCCATTTCCGGTCGTTATAATTTTCCTGATAAAAATCTTGCGGAATCCCTTCCGGAACGTCGCTCCAGAAAAATTTCCAGTCGCCGTTCAGGGAAAGATTTTTTTCAGGAATGAAATAAGCTCTGCCCTCTTCCTGATTCTGTTCAAATACAGACGTGTTTTCGATATAATCGGACAGATTTTCAAGAAAATGATGCTCCTGCGCACTTAAAACGGCAAAACTGCAAATGTAAAAATTTGCTATAAAATAGAACTTGTTCAACATAACTGAATTTATTTTTAGTACTTACCAGACCATAAAATTATCAAAATCTACTTTGTGAAAACTTGTACCCATACCGGCCAAACCATGACTGAAAGAATCGTCATCCATCTCGCATACAGTGTTTCCATCAATTGATACGGTTATTTTTTCTTTTTTTATGGAATAATCTTTCCAGATAGTATCGCCTAAAACGGTTTGATTCAGAACAGAACCTTCCCATTCGATACAGGGACGTGTAATAACTTGGCGCAAACATTTTCCTTTTTTATCTTCCCTTTCCACGACTTCAAAAGCGCCACCCCGATACCGCCAAATTATTAGCGTTAAAAATTATTAATACTTGAATATTTTTTTGACTGATTGTCATTTTTGTTTTTATTGTT
>JAITNQ010000200.1 GCA_031290435.1 Candidatus Symbiothrix sp.
GTAATGTAACGGTAGATGCAAGCGGAGGCGGTTTGGGATTACCCCGTGTGCAATTAGCGGACAGAGCAAACTTGGAACCGTTTATTTCCGCAACGGATCCGGACTGGCTTGCCAATACCGACAACATCAAAGAACATCATGCCGGCTTGACGGTGTATAACCTTACCGATGACACTTTGAAAAATTTCCGGCAAGGCATCTATGTATGGAACGGCGATCAATGGTCGATGATGGGCGGGAAACGGCATTTTTACATGCCTTCGTTCAATATAGAAGTAAAGGTAGATTCAACATACGAATGTGATTTGTATGAAGCGTATAAACGCCAATTCGAGAAAGCCGGATCCAACTTATTTGTCAGTAACAACAGCAATCTGGAAACAATCTCTTCGTTGGAAAACGGGGATATATATGCAAGTCGCGAATTAGACTATGTTGTAACTTATTACGATGCAGCTGTCATGGACCCGCCGACAATCGCGAATGACGGAAAAATGACATTCACGGTAACGGATGTTGGCAGCATTTCTGCCAAAACATTTTTCACGGTTCTACTGGTCGTGAAATAAGCGGCAATCATTGATATAAAGCCATAATTTGCCGGCAAAAGCCGAAGACCTTGAATCTTAGTAAGAAGAGGCTGTTTCAAAAGTCAAAAATCTTTTGAGGCAGCCTTTGAAAAATTATGTTCCGGTCGCAACAAGTCATTCACTGTTTTCACAGGATTGAACGTTTCAATGGGCACTTCTACAAAAATTGTGTTCCAATCCGACATGGCTCCATTCCATAAACCGGGCAACTCCAATGCTTTCAATTCTTTTCCATTTTTGGATTTCAGCGAAATAAAACCGGTATTTTTATCTACATGCCGGAGGAGGTCAAACTTTTCTCCCTTGTAATTTTTCAAAGCGCATACCAAATCGACAGGATTAAAGTGAGTGCCTTGTTCGAACAGTTGTTTTTTTTCAGGGTCTTTCAAGTCGATTTGAGAACTTTCCAATATCTGTAGCGATATGGTTCCATCGGCGTTAACCGTCAAAAACGGGCCTCCTCCCGGTTCTCCCTGGTTTCTGACCATTCCGCAGACCCGCAAGGGGCGGTTCAGTTTGGATTTGATATACAGGATTAATTCTCCGTCTTCGAGGATTTTTGTCTCCGGATTTTTGATGCAAAGTTCATTTTGAATGAAATACAACATTTCCAATACTTGTTTGTGATTGTATTTTCCCGAATCGATTCTATACAGGTATTCAAAAATCTTTTGTTGGTAATGAACCAAAATACCGGCTATCAATTTTTTATAACGGACTGTTTCGGATTTTAACAGGTCCGGGACAACATTGTCTATGTTTTTGATAAATACCACATCGGCTTGAATATCATTTAGATTTTCAATCAAAGCGCCATGGCCTCCCGGACGGAAAACCAATTGTTCCTTGTCGTAGAACGGTTGATTATCCGCATCTGCGGCAATTGTATCGGTCGATGATTTTTGTTCGCTGAACTCAATATTGTACCAAACGCCAAATCGGTTTTCGTATTCGGACAATATTTCGTCTACCCGTTGTTGGAACAATTTATGATGTTCGGGTGAAACGGTAAAATGGAGATTCACCCGCTTACTCACATTACAGGCATACTTCGCGCCTTCTGCCAAATGTTCTTCCATTGCAGTGCGCGAACTGCCGGGATAGGAATGGAAAAAGATCAATCCTTTGGGAAGTTGTCCGTAGTTTAATCCTTTGTCATAAAGCAAGTTCTCTATAATCTTTTTGGATTCTCCGCTTGCAATCAGTTCAGCTATACTTTTACCCTCGTTTTGCCTACAAAAATATTGAAGCAAATGATAAAATGCAAACTGTGAGATGCCTTCAAAAAATGCGGTTACAGATGGCGCTGTTATGGTATTCTCAGCGGTATCTAAAAATTCAAACAAGTCTTTGAACATCCGGCTGGCTGCTCCGGATGCCGGTACAAATTTTACAATTGTATTATTTTTCAGTAGATAAACATCCCATGTTCTCAGGAAAAGTTCCTGTTCATTTTCGGGAATATACAGAATACCTTTCTGTACGGATGCGGAAGCATAAATAGACAAATAAGGAAAACCGGAACCGAAGAATTTTAACTGTTCTTCTATCTGGTTGACAGATATTCCTTTAGATTCCAATTGCTTTAGGTCTGAGTGAGATAACATATTGATATGAATTTCAAATTAACGACAATATGACAAAGGTAGAAAAAAATTTTTAAATATTTTTGATTCTGCAAAATATTATTTGCTTTTTTATGTAAAAAAAAAGTGTTACCTTTGCAACCGCTTTATAAAATTCCGTGTGATGGGAAGTTAGGAAGCAAGAATCTTAATTTTGAGTAACACAAACAATTAGAAAATGAAAACATTTGAATTATCAGGTTCTGAAAGAGAGAACATTGGAAAGAAAGCTGCAAAAGCTTATCGTAAAGAATCATTAGTACCCTGTGTATTATACGGGGGAAAAGAAGTGTTGCATTTCACTGTAAGTAAAGAGGGTATTCGCAAATTGATCAATACGCCTGAAATTTACATTGTAAATCTTTCGATTAACGAAAGTAAATGTGCAGCTATTTTAAAAGACATACAATTCCATCCGGTGAGTGATGAGATATTGCATGTTGATTTTCTGCAGATATTTGAAGATAAACCGGTTATTTTGGAAATTCCGGTTGTCTTGGAAGGCTTGGCACAAGGTGTAAAAGACGGTGGTAAGCTTTCGTTGGAAATTCGCAAACTAAAAGTAAAAGGTTTTTACAAAGATTTTCCGGAAAAGTTATTAATCAATATCGAAAATTTGGGTTTGGGTAAAACTTTGCAAGTTGGTAATTTGCAATTCGATAAACTTGAATTGTTGAATGCAAAAGACAATGTGGTCGCTGCCGTCAAACTGACACGCGCTGCAAGAGGTTTGGCTTCGAAAGGGTAAGGATGAAGTACTTAATCGTTGGTCTGGGAAATATCGGCCCTGAATATGCCGATTCCCGCCATAACATAGGTTTTATGATATTGGACGCTTTAGCTAAAGCGTCCAGTATTGTTTTTGACGTAAACAAACGTTATGGGGCGATAGCCGAAATGCGCCTCAAAAACAAACAGTTGGTATTGCTCAAACCTTCAACATATATGAACCTGAGTGGAAATGCCGTGCGCTACTGGATACAAAAAGAAAAAATCGTACCGGAAAATTTGCTGATTTTAGTCGACGACATAGCGCTGCCGTTCGGATCGTTGCGACTGAAAACCAAAGGCAGTGATGCCGGACACAACGGATTGAAAAATATTCAGGAAGTGCTGGCAACAAACAACTACTGTCGATTGCGCTTTGGAATCGGGAATGATTTTCCGTCCGGTCGGCAAATTGATTTTGTGTTAAACCCTTTTACCGAAACGGAACAAAAAGGCTTGCCCGAACGAATTGATAAAGCGATTGAAATTGTTAAAAATTTCTGCTTGGCCGGAGTGGATAATACGATGAACAAGTTTAATAATAAGTAATTGAATAACTGAATAACTGAATAACTGAAAGCAAGAAACTATTATTTTAACAATAAATTATAAGGAAACAAACATGAAGAAAATTTTAATTGCATTATTTGCAAGTTTTGCATTGATAACAGAAGCACAAGAAATTAGTGTAGAAAAATCACTTTTTAGTGTTCAAACGGGATTAATGGGAATTTGGGTACAGCATGAAGCGAGATTATCAAATACAATTGCGCTTAGGAGTGAAGTCGGTTTCGACAGTGGATTTGGGGTAGTAGGAAGTAATAGCTATTATGATTCTAAAACGCAGACATTCGGTAGTAAATTCGTGTTTCTGATGGCGCCTGTTTTGACTGTTGAGCCAAGATTTTATTATAATCTGAAGAGCCGTAATGCCAAATTAAAAAGAATAGACAATAATTCAGGCAATTTTCTATCTCTGCATACAAATTTTCACCCCGATTGGTTTGTAATTTCCAACGATAAAGATGTTTTTGTTCGAAGTGATTTGTCTGTTATACCCACATGGGGAATAAGAAGAAATATAGGTCAACATTTCAATTATGAAGCCGGAGGCGGTATTGGATACAAATATCTTTTTTCACAAAAAGGATATTCAGCGAGTGGAGGTGTTGCATTTAACATACATCTAAGAATCGGCTATACATTTTAAAATACACAAACACCGTTGCCAACTTCGAAAAAAAACTTTTCCTCTCCAAAAGCCGGTTTCAGTTGGTTAAACCAACTTGCTTTCGGGTCATATTCAGCAAAAAAAGGAATATCCACCCAAAGAGGATTCCTCCCTTGCAGAAATCGGAGAACGAAAACTTTTTCACCTTTTATTTCCTGAACACCCAAAATTTGTATTTTTCCGGCATGGTCGCTCATGCTGGGGCCTCTTACCGTTCTGCAAATGCCGCTGACTTGATGATATGCTTTCCGGAATACATGCCAGCATTTTTCCAAAGGGAGTTCGAAAAAATGCTTGGCTCCGGTATCTCGGGGGACGAACATATAATAAGGTATACATCCTAAATCGACTTGTTTTCTCCAAAGTTGTTTCCAAAGTTCGGATTTGTCATTAATATTTCGGAGAATAGGCGATTGTGTGCGTATTTGTGCGCCTGTGGAACGGATACGCAGGATAGCTTGCCGCACAGCTTCTGTCGATAATTCTACCGGATGACTGAAATGCGCCTGTATGGAAAGGTTGCGCCCCGAATTGCTTATTTGCTCGAATAACCGGATAATATCGTCGCTGTCCTTATCGGTTAAAAAGCGATAAGGCCAATAAGCGAGCGATTTGGTTCCAATTCTGATTGAACGGATATGATTGAATTCGGGCTTGAGCAAAGGCAGGATGTAAGATTCGAGAACAGACGCCGACATCACCATTGGGTCGCCTCCCGTAAACAAGATATCGGTTATTTCTTTGTGGATAGAGAGGTATTTGAACAATAAAACGGCCTCTTTCATCGCAAATTTCAGGCTGGACATGCCTGAAAATTGCGGCCACCGGAAACAAAAAGTACAGTAAGCATGACATGTTTGCCCCTGACTTGGAAAAAATAATAGCGTTTCAGGATACTTGTGTTGCATACCATTCAATTTAATTTCATCTAAATACGGTATATTGTGCTCCTGACCGGCCGGATTGGGATTGAGCGATAAGCGGATTTTTCGTATTTTCTTCTCCATAATTTCCTGTGACGCATTTGCATTCAGCAATTTTCTTACAGTAGCGTAATGCTTTTTGAACAGCATTTCACGTTTGGGAAAATTCATCGTAAATAGCGGGTCGCTTTCCGGATGACGCCAATCTATCAACTCGTCGACAACATAATTGTTGGTTTTAAAAGGTAAAACTCGCCCAACAACATCTATGTCCTTGATCAGCTCTTCAGGCAGCGCCGAAATTTGATGAATACTGCGAAAATTGTGTAAAGAATATGTTTTTATAGCCTTTTCCATAGCGCAAAATTTTTAAATAGATAGTCCCCCTATATATATAACAAAAAAAATCGGCAAAAAGTTTTAGCCGCGAAATAATATTTTGTCAAGATTGCAATCTTTTTTGTAACTTTGTACCGTAGCCTATTTATTGAGTATGCTATGCGTTGTTAAAATAGTTCATTTATAAATTTTATTTATGTTTTTTCTCGAAACGAAAGCGCTTGTAAAACAATATGCGAATCACTTAGCTTTGGATAAGGCAAGTATACAAGTACCCGAGCAGAAAATATTCGGCTTGTTGGGACCTAATGGGGCGGGAAAAACCACATTAATTCGTATTATCAACCGGATTACGGCTCCCGATTCGGGAGAAGTCCTGTTCAGAAACCGCCCGTTGGCGCCGGGAGATATTTATGATATAGGTTACCTGCCCGAAGAAAGAGGCTTGTATAAAAAGATGAAAGTCGGGGAACAAGCGGTTTACTTGGCGCGCTTGAAAGGCCTTTCTGCGGCGGAAGCGAAAGAAAGATTGAAAATCTGGTTCAAGAAATTCGAAATTCAGTCGTGGTGGGACAAGAAATTAGAAGAACTCTCGAAAGGTATGCAACAGAAAGTGCAATTTATTGTAACCGTAGTGCACGATCCGGGTCTGCTTATTTTCGACGAACCTTTCAGCGGTTTCGACCCCTTGAATACCGAACTGATGAAGAACGAAATCATGGAATTGAAAAGTCAAGGCAAGACCATCATTTTTTCGACCCACAACATGGCTTCAGTCGAAGAGATATGTGATGAAATTGCATTGATAGACCGGTCTAAAGTAGTGCTGAGCGGCAATGTAGCCGAAATACGCGCTAAAAATAAAAAAAATATTTTCAAGATACGGACAGAAGACGAAAATTTGCTTGCAGATGCATCCCTTTACGAAATATTAGACAAAGAACAAGCCTGCCATAACAACGTTTTCAGGGTGAAAAAAAAGCAAGACATTTCAAACTCCGAATTTCTTTCCCGTCTATTGAAACAGCATGAAATCATCTCGTTCGAAGAAGAAATCCCTTCCATGAACGATGTTTTTATCCAAACAGTTACAAAAAACACTTGATATGAGCAAAATAGGAATCGTTATCGGACGGGAATACTTGACCAGGGTAAAGAAAAAATCTTTTATCATACTGACGGTATTAATGCCTTTCCTTGTTGTTGGTTTGATTATGGGTATTTATTTTCTGGCATCCCTCAACACCGACAAAGCCAAGATTATCGTTGTGGCGGATGAAACCGGTATGTATTTCCCGATTTTAGAAAATACCGACCAGTTTCAGTTTATCGAAGCAAAAGAGGGTTTCAAAAATTTCAGGGAAAACAGCGATGAATCGGTTTATGCCACCTTGTTCATTACAGACGATTTGCTGGAACATCCGGACGCCATTACACTCTATTCCCGAAAACAGGTTGTGAGCAGTTTGGAAACGGCGATTACATCGAATTTGAATGAATACCTGAGCGATAAGAAATTAGCCTCATACAACATTCCCGACCTGAAGAAAATCATAGCGGAGAGCAAGGCAACGGTCAAGATGAAAAGCATCAAATGGGATGATTCGGGAAAGGAAACCCAGACTTCCGCCGATTTTGCATCTGCCATCGGGATGATTTTTACTTTTCTGATTTACATGTTTATTTTTGTTTACGGCGCAATGGTTATGCAAGGTGTGATGGAAGAAAAAACCAACAGGATTGTTGAAGTGATTGTTTCCTCCGTTCAGCCTTTCGATTTGATGATGGGCAAGCTGATAGGAATCGGTTTGGTCGGATTGACCCAGTTCGGAATTTGGATGCTTGTGATGCTGGTACCTGCCCTTTTCGGCAGCCTGTTCTTCGCCGATGCAGTCATGTTGCAGGAATTTACTTCACTGTTCGCTTCCGTCAACATGGTGGAGATTTGCATTTATTTCATATTGTTTTTCATCGGGGGATACATGATGTATGCTTCCATATTTGCCGCCATCGGTGCGATGGTCAATAGTCAGGAAGATACCCAGCAATTTATGATGCCCGTCACCATTATCATTTTATTCGCTTTTTACGCCGGTTTTTTCAGTGCACAGAATCCCGATGGGCCTTTGGCTTTTTGGACTTCCGTCGTTCCGCTTACATCGCCGATTGTCATGATGGTTCGTTTGCCTTTTGGGGTGCCGTGGTGGGAAATTCTTTTGTCAATCGCATTGCTGTTTGTCACGGTTCTACTGTTTGTCAAGTTAGCGGCTAAAATTTATCGCACAGGTATCTTGATGTATGGGAAAAAACCGACTTATGCGGAAATTATCAAATGGTTGAAATATTAAAGATAGCAATTTATTGATTTTTTTTCTTTATATTTGTACCATATTATTAATCATAAAAATAGTTTATTATGAAGAAAATGTCCATTTTACTTTTTACAGTTGCTTTGATGGTATCATTAGCAGCATGCAATGGCGCGAAAAAAACAGAAGCGCCTGCTGAAGTTATAGAAAGCGACCCGGTAGAACTTGTCGCAGAACCGGAAACTCCTCCTGCCGTTCAGAAAGCGCCTGCTGTAGTTTTGAAAGAATTTCAGGCTTTTGCGAAAGAATATGCTACAGCGTTTAACAATGCAGCCAAAGATCCGCAGAAATTTATGGAACTTGCGAATCAAGTAAGTCAAAAAATAACGGATGCCGAACAAATCAAGGATGAACTGAACAGCAAGCAACAGAAAGAGTTTCAAAAAGCCAAAGACTTGATTATCAAAGTCAATAAAGGCGGTCAATAACTTATTCCTCACCCCCGCCTCTCTCCTTATGGAGAGGGGAGATGTAGCTCTCTTTTTTCTCCCCTCTCCTGGTGGAGAGGTGAGGAGGTGAGGAATCTGTCAAAAATATCAAGTTTCTTCATAGATTCTTTGAAGTGTTTTTCTTGTGGTGGAAATCCTACTTTTGACCGTTCCAATAGGGATGTCCATTTTTTGTGCGATTTCATAATAGCTGTAGCCCGATAGATACATAGAAAACGGAATTTTGAGCTTATCGTGTAAATTGTTGATTATATAGGTGATTTCCTCCATGTCGATAGATGCTTCAAAATCATCTGTTTGATGATTCTGCAATAAACAAATAGATATAAAGTCCTCCGATTGCTCAAGTACGACCTGGTTGCGAAGAATTTTCCGGTAATTGTTGATGAAAATATTCCGCATAATAGTCAATACCCATGCTTTGAAATTGGTGTTATCCTGATATTTTTCCCGATTATCCAAAACTTTGAGCATCGTTTCTTGCAACAAATCTTCAGCATTATGTTTATCGTCGGTAAGCATCAATGCAAAATGAAACATATTCTTTTGCAAGTTTAGTATCCTTTCTTGAAACTGTAGCGTTGTCATAAAATTTTCATTTAATTTCAATTATCAAAATTATTTCATTTAAAGAGAATATACAAGCTATAATATGAGTATTTGACTACTGTTTTGCGATGATTTTTATAAAATATTTCAGTTACTTAGGCTATTTGTGTTTTAAAACAACAAATATGACAAAAATAAATTACGATTTTCGTAAAAAAAAGAAGTAAAGTTACAATTTTTGCAATTTTTTAAAAAATGGATTAATTTAAAAATGTATGCTTATATTTGAAATAAAACGCAAAAATCTTATCTTTGCAAGCATGAAACCCGCATGCAAAAGTTGCGCCAAAGCGTATGAATTTGAAGCGGGTTCCATGTGACCATAAAGTAAAAAATAAAAAAGGACACATGAAACAAACATTTACGATTAAATTACCGGCAGAATGGGAAACCCATCACACTGTTTTGCTCACTTGGCCGCATGCAAAAACAGACTGGAAAAACAACTTGGAAGAAGCTGTGTCTTGTTTTGTCGCCATCGCAAGGGAGATTCTGCGGCGAGAAAACCTGCTGATAGTCTGTCCGTCGGCAGATGACGTAAAAGCGGCCTTGGGGATTGCAGATTATTCCCGAATTACTTTTCGAGAAATACCGTCCAACGATACATGGGCGAGGGATCATGGTCCGGTTTCGATTTTCGTAAATGGAGACCCTTATATCTACGATTTCGGTTTTAACGGCTGGGGGTTGAAATTTCCTGCTGATTTCGATAATCGGATTACACGGAAGTTATTCGAAGCCAAGTCTTTTTCGCCGGAAACAGGCTACCGGAGCATGTTGCATATAATATTAGAAGGCGGCAGCATAGAATCGGATGGAGCGGGAACCCTGCTGACAACTACCCGGTGTTTGTTGTCTGCAAACCGGAACGATTTCAAAACTAAAACAGAGATAACGGATTACCTGAAACTGATTTTCGGACTCAAACAGGTGCTGTGGCTGAGTCACGGCTATATGGCCGGAGATGATACCGATAGCCATATTGATACTTTGGCGCGGTTTTGCGATGAAAATACGATTGCCTACGTGCAATGTACGGACGAAACCGATGAACATTTTCAGGAACTCTCGTTGATGGAGCAGGAATTACAGAAATTTCATACGGCGGACGGAAAACCTTATCGCCTGATTCCCCTTCCTATGGCCGAAGCGGTTTACGAAGAAGGCCTGCGTTTGCCGGCTACTTATGCAAACTTTCTGATTATCAATGGCGCTGTCTTGCTTCCGTTTTACAACTCGCCATTAGACGAGATTGCCCGGTTGCGATTGCAGGAAGCATTTCCCGACAGGGAAATAACCGGAATTAACTGCCTGCCCCTGATTAAACAACATGGAAGCCTGCATTGCGTGACGATGCAACTGCCTGAAAAAACAATGGTTCGACAAATTGATGCAATATATGAATAACAATAACGCACATACAGACAACATCCTTGTAGGCATGGTACAACAATCCAACACGGCCGACATTCGGGCTAACATAGAAAAATTGGTTGCCAATATCAGGGATTGTGCATCCCGGGGCGCCCGCCTGATTGTTTTGCAAGAACTGCATAATTCCTTGTATTTTTGTCAGACGGAAAATCCGCAATTGTTTGATTTGGCCGAATTTGTTCCCGGCCCCTCCACCGACCTGTTTGGCGCTCTATCCAAGGAATTGGGGGTGGTTTTGGTCTTGTCTTTGTTCGAAAAACGGGCGCCGGGTCTATATCACAATACAGCCCTTGTCCTCGAAAAAGACGGGACAATTGCCGGAAAATACCGCAAAATGCATATTCCGGAAGACCCGGCCTACTACGAAAAATTTTATTTTACGCCGGGCGACATGGGATTTACTCCCGTGCAGACCTCTTTAGGAAAATTAGGCATATTGGTTTGCTGGGATCAGTGGTATCCGGAGGCAGCCCGCCTGATGGCTTTAGCCGGTGCAGATATGCTTATTTACCCGACAGCTATCGGTTGGGAATCTTCCGATTCGGACGAAGAAAAAGAAAGGCAGCGAAATGCATGGATATTTGCACAAAAAGGGCACGCGGTCTACAACGGTTTGCCGGTGATTGCCGTGAACAGGGTAGGGCATGAACTGGATCCTTCCGGACAGACGGGAGGTATCCGTTTTTGGGGAAGTAGTCTTGCAGTCGGGCCGCAAGGCGAAACGATATCCCAGTCGTCAACCGGTGCGGAAGAGAATATCGTTGTGGAAATCAATCTGAAACGCACGGAAAATGTTCGTCGTTGGTGGCCTTTTCTCCGTGACAGGCGGATAGATGCTTACGGCGATTTAACAAAACGCTTTATTGATTAGCAAAAAACAAACGCTCCGGTTTTGTTTTTCCGGATAAATTGTATTACTTTTGCAGCGCCTGAAAAAACGCCCCTGTAGTTCAACGGATAGAACGGAAGTTTCCTAAACTTTAGATGGCAGTTCGATTCTGCCCGGGGGTACGGTGCGAGAATATAGAAGGCTTTAGCATATTGTTCGAGCAAGTTTGATAACTAAAATTTAACAGTGAACCTAAAAAAACGAATCGAATATCCGAATAAAAGTAGTATTTTTGCAAAAATACTACTTTTATTAATGCGCATTTGCTGAAGGCGGGATTGGCGGAGGTAGATGATGAGGTGGAGTTTAAGTATAAAGAAAGGTATAAAAATTTTAGAAGTTATACGAAATGTCAAAAGGAATATCACAAGAAGCAATCATAAGTCGCAACTTTTGGATTAAAGAAATCCAAACATTGAGCGGAAACTTTAGTAACGATTCTGACCATTTGGAAGCCGAACTTGAAAGAGAAATAAAAGAAGCAGGCGTACAGTCGTTAATAGCCCATTTGCATTTATGTGGAAACATTCCCGAATG
>JAITNQ010000221.1 GCA_031290435.1 Candidatus Symbiothrix sp.
TCATTTTTGGGGAAGAAACAAGTATCGGCGCGATGGCTGCGCAATTGCAAACCATCCCGTATGAAATACTGACCTCAATTTCCCCACGGGTAAAACGGATTTATTTTAAAGAATAAAAAACCGTGCACGGTGACGATTATATCGAAGCAAGAGAAGAAAACGATAGTGAAAAAGATGCGTATAGCAAATAAATATCAATTTATGTCCGGAAAAAATAAAATAAACTTGTTTTTGTTCTTCATTCTCCCGGTAAGTCTTTGGGCTAAAACGGCTCCGGTTGAGATAGGAGATACTATTGTTGCGGTAGAAGAGCCGTCCGGAATTTTTGTTCCGGACAAGCCGATGCTTCTACAAGATAGCATTTTAATAGATAGTTTCTTTCAAACGGTGGGGAAATGTCCGGTCGACAGTGCGATAATAAGGGCAGCTTTGTTTCTCCTGAATACGCCTTATGTCGCCCATACTTTGGAAATCAACAAGGAAGAAAAATTAGTCGTGAATTTGCATGAAACGGATTGCACGGTTTTTGTTGAAAGTTGCTTAGCCTTGGCGCGTGCGCTTCAATCTTTTCAGCCCGGAGCGGATAGTTTTCAGCGGGAACTCAAACGGATGCGTTACCGGAACGGTATCATCGACGGATACATTTCCCGTCTGCATTACACTTCGGACTGGCTCTACGACAATAGGGGGAAAGGCATCATTGATGATATGACCGGTGCGCTCGGCGGACGCAAGATAAAGCCGGATATACATTTTATGTCGGACAATTACACAAAATACACCGCCTTGGCGAATAATCCGGAAAATGTGCAAAGCATCCGGGTAATAGAGCAGGAAATCAATGCGAGGGGCAATTATTATTATATCCCGAAGCATGAAATATCTCAACACCAATCCCTGATAAGAAACGGTGACATCATCTGCTTTACGACTGCTATCCCCGGTTTAGACATTTCCCATCTTGGCATTGCCTATTGGCATAAGAAACAACTCACTTTTATTCACGCTTCTTCTACAGCGAAAAAAGTGATTGTCAACCCGGAATCATTGGTCGACTATTGCAACGCCATCAAGGCCCATACGGGTATTATCGTACTGCGGCCATTATCGGTAAACGAATTTTAGCTGCCGGTCATCGTTATTTCCAGCACGCCTCCCTCCATTAATTCCTTGTGGGAGAAGAATAAAGTCGCCAATTTTTTGCCGTTCAATCTTGCCGATTCGACATATTTGTTGGCGGCGCTGTTATTGACGGTCCGGATGGTAAATATTTTTCCGTTTTCCAAATGTATTTTCACCTCATCGAACAAGGGGCGACCGATGGAATATTCGGGTATACCCGGACAATAGGAATAGAAACCCATACTGTTCAACACATACCATGCCGACATTTCACCGCAGTCTTCATTGCCCGACAGACCGTTCGGATCATCGAAATAAAGCGTTTGCAAGACTTCGTCCGTCAATCGCTGGGTTTTATTCGCCTGCCCGATCCGGTTGTAGATATGAATGGTCTGATGGCTTGGTTCGTTGCCATGCGCATATTGTCCGATCATGCCGGAGATATCACCGGAAGCGTTTTCCCCCGTCACTTCGGAAGAGATGCTGAACAGTGAATCCAATTTTTGCACAAAAGCGGCTTGTCCGCCCATCAGTTCGACTAATCCTTCCACATCGTGTGGCACAAACCATGTCCACTGCCATGCGTTGCCCTCGCAATAATCGTCGTTGTTGTGGTCGGAATGACGGGGATCGAAGGGAGTTCTCCACGAACCATCTTTCATTTTACCACGCATAAAGCCGGTAGACGCATCGTAATAGTTTTTATAGTTTTTCCCCAATTCCGAATAATACAGGTACTCGTCTTCATGTCCCAACTCTTTTGCCAACAAAGCGATAAGCCAATCGTTGTAGGCGTATTCCAAGCCTCTGGCAACCGATTGTTTTTCTGTTTCGGCCGGGATATAGCCTATTGTATTTTTGTAGGCTTTGCCGACCGGCATCAGGTTGTGGTGCAGGATACCCTTGTTAATGGTCGGCGAAACATTGACCGTATCATAAGCGGAAGATTTTTTACAAGCCAGATAAGCCTTTTCAATATCAAAATCCCGTTGGCCCTTGACATAAGCATCCACGATAAGGGGTACGGCATGATAACCGATCATACAGCCGGTATAGTTGGAGATAAGTTCCCACATCGGCAAAAGTCCGCCTTCTTCGTATTTGCGAATCAATGAGCGGATCATGGCCTGATTATCGGTCGGCGCTATAATGGTATGCAAAGGATGCAAAGCCCTGAAAGTATCCCAAAGGGAGAAAACCGAATAATTGGTATAATTTTTATCTTCGGCAATCCGGTTATCCATCGTCCGGTATCTTCCGTCGACATCCGAACTGACGATAGGCTCCAAGGTCGAATGATACAAGGCAGTATAGAATATCTCAAGATTTTTCTTGTCTGATGTTGTGATTTCTATTTTAGACAGTTCCGTATTCCATGCCTTGTGGCCGTCTTTTCTTATCTTATCGAAATCCCAGTCTGTAATCTCTGTTTGCAGGTTATTTCTGGCGCCGTCTATGTCTACAAAAGAAATACCCACCTTTGCCAGAATTTGTTTCCCTTTATTTGTTTTCTCAAATTTCAGGTATGCTGTTGCATTCGCTTCAATGGTAGCGATAAACGGTTCGGAAAACTGTGCATAGAAGTATACATAACGATTAGGCGCCCAACCTTTTACTTGCTTCATACCCTGTATTTCATATGCGCTGACTGCCTGTAATTCGGAATGTACCAAGCCCCGGTCGTGAATGGTTCGTGTCAAATCAATGAACAAACCGGGATTTTCGGATTGCGGAAAGGTATAACGGTGGAATCCGGCATGAAGGCTTGCTGTAAGTTCCGCCTCTATATCGTAATCGTCAAGATGAACGCTGTAGTAAGCCGGAGAAGCTTTTTCCTTGCCATGCGAAAAAGAGGAACCGAAACGGACTTTTTTGTCCGCTCCGATAGCTTTTGTCAGTTGTCCCGAATAGGGCAAGAAAAGGATATCGCCTAAATCGCCTATTCCGGTTCCGCTCAAATGGGTATGACTAAATCCGATTAGATAATTATCGGTGTAATGATAACCGGAACAGGCATCCCAACCTTCGTTTCTGGTATCCGGACTCAGTTGTACAAGACCATGGGGCAGCACAGCGCCCGGATAAGTGTGACCATGTCCGCCTGTTCCTATAAACGGATTTACCAAAGCGGTGTAATCCTGTCCGCTACTCTTACAAGAAAACAGACAACAACACAATAGAAAATAAAGAAAATGAATTTGTTTCATACGTATA
>JAITNQ010000241.1 GCA_031290435.1 Candidatus Symbiothrix sp.
GTCGAGGTACCAAGATTCGAACTTGGGACCCCCTGCTCCCAAAGCAGGTGCGCTAACCGGGCTGCGCTACACCTCGATTTTGTGACGGCAAAGGTAAGCGTTTTTTTTTATATTCAAAAATATTTTGCAAAAAATTGCCGGAAATTCTGTTTGAATAATTCCTTTTATGTAAATTTGCAGCATATTTCAAAAATTTAATAAGTATGTATAGAACGAATAACTGCGGAGAACTACGCCTCGCAAATATAAATCAGGAAGTGATTTTGGCCGGTTGGGTACAAAAATCCCGAAAGTTTGGCGGAATGATATTTGTGGATATCAGGGATCGCTATGGAGTCACTCAATTGGTTTTTAATCAGGAAAATAACGCTCAGTTGTGCGATGCTGCCGAAAAACTTGGGCGCGAATGGGTTGTACAGGTAAAAGGAATAGTAGCCGAACGTTTCAACAAAAATGCCCATATCCCTACGGGAGATATAGAAATAATCGCCTCGGAACTAACTGTTTTGAATCCGGCTAAAACACCGCCGTTTACGATTGAAGAAGATACCGACGGCGGCGACGATTTGCGCATGAAATACCGTTACCTTGATTTGCGAAGAGCTTCCGTCCGCGCCAATATGGAGTTGCGCCACAAAATGGCTTTCGCTACCCGCAGGTACTTGTCGGAACAGCAGTTTCTGGAAGTGGAAACACCTGTCCTCATTGGGTCTACACCCGAAGGCGCCCGCGATTTTATCGTCCCTTCACGGATGAATCAGGGTGAATTTTATGCCTTGCCCCAATCACCTCAACTTTTCAAGCAACTATTGATGGTTTCCGGATTCGACCGCTATTTCCAAATCGTAAAATGCTTTAGGGATGAAGATCTACGCGCCGACCGCCAACCGGAATTTACGCAGATAGACTGTGAAATGTCTTTTGTGGAACAAGAAGATATCTTGCATCTCTTCGAAGGGCTAACCAAATTCCTGTTCAAAACGGTCAAGGGAATCGACTTGCCCGATTTTCCCCGTTTAACTTACGCCGATGCCATGAGATTGTACGGCTCCGACAAACCCGATACCCGTTTCGGCATGCAATTCGTAGAAATCAAGGATTTAACCGCTGGAAAAGGATTCGGTGTTTTCGATAATGCAGCATACGTAGGCGCTATCTGTGCAACAGGTTGTGCCGCTTATACCCGCAAGCAAATTGATGAATTGACCGATTTTGTGAAACGTCCGCAAATCGGTGCAAGCGGCCTGATTTACGTTCGATATGATGCTGACGGAAGTATAAAATCATCCATTGATAAATTCTATGCCCCGGGCGACCTAAAAAAATGGTTGGAACGCGCCGATGCAAAACCGGGCGATTTATTGCTGATTCTTTGCGGAAAAACGGAAAAAACACAAAAACAGTTGAGCGAACTCCGTTTAGAAGTAGGCACACGCTTGGGACTGAGAAATAAAGACCAATTCAATTGCCTTTGGGTCTTCGATTTTCCACTATTGGAATACGACGAAGAACTCAAGCGCTATTTTGCCAAACATCATCCCTTCACCAGTCCTAAACCCGAAGATATTCCTTTATTGGACACCCATCCGGGTGCAGTGCGCGCCAATGCTTACGATATCGTAATCAACGGCATAGAAGTTGGAGGCGGCTCAATCCGTATCTACAACAGCGATTTACAAAAGAAAATGTTTTCTATACTCGGCTTTACGGACGAGCAGGCGCAAGCCCAATTCGGATTTCTGATGAACGCATTTCAATACGGAGCGCCCCCTCACGGCGGCATCGCGTTCGGATTAGACCGTTTTGTTTCAATATTGGCCGGCTTGGACTCCATCCGCGATTGCATCGCATTCCCGAAAAATAACTCCGGCCGCGATGTGATGATGGATGCTCCTTCCCGTGTAACACAGGAACAATTAGATGAATTACGATTAAAATTAGCGGAAAGCCCCCAATAAAAAAAGTTTCCCAAAAGGAAACTTTTAAAGGTCTGTGCCCGGGACGGGATTTGAACCCACACGCCGAAAACCGGCACCACCCCCTCAAAGTGGCGTGTCTACCAATTTCACCACCCGGGCCTAAAGAGCGGTGCAAAAGTACGCTTTAAAATTGACTTTTCAAAAAAAATCCAAAAGTTTTTTAGAAATTCAATTTATTTTAAAAAAAGTACCTAAAAAAGCAAATAAAAAAGCAAATAATGTTGATTGTATACAATTTTTTCACTAACTTTGCAAATGAATAACGAAATATGATTTCGTTTAATTAATACAAACTTATGAGCATATTTTATTTAGATGAACACACAGCCTGCGGTAATTACATTTCTGACTACACTGTCGGATTCAAAAATTACCATATTTCGGAGGGGGAATACTTTGTCCCTGCCAATAAGGAGCATAATTACTTGTTTTTCGTGAGTAACGGACGGGTAGATCTCCATTATGAATCCAAGATTTATAGTCTGAAAAAGGATATGATATGTTTTATTCCTATTTCATCCGATTATAAATTATACGCTGAAACAGATGCAAACGTAATCATCAATTATTTCAACAAACCTATCGACTTGTGCGAGAAGTTAGCCTTGGAAAATTTGAATGGATACGTTGAGCAGAAAGTACATGTGCCGGTATTGAAAGTCAATCAGCCGATGAAAAAGTTTTTGTCTTCCCTGACTTTCTATATAAACGAAGGTATACTTTGCAAACATTTTCATGAAATCAAGCAAAAAGAATTGTTTTGTCTTTTCCGTTATTTCTATCCAAAAAAAGAAATAGCCGGTTTGTTTGCACCGATTATCAGCAAAAATATAGATTTTAAAAGTATGGTGTTGAGCAATTATCTCCATGCCAGTTCGATAAAAGAGCTTGCCAATATCTGCAACTACTCTTTGTCTTCTTTCAACCGTATTTTTAAGAAAAATTTTAATGAGAATCCGTATACATGGCTGCAAAATCAGAAATTGAAATATATTACCGGAAAATTATCCGATAAAAATATACCTTTAGGGCAAATTATAGATGAATTTCGGTTCTCATCACCCAGTCATTTCACTATTTTTTGCAAAAAACACTTGCATGTAACACCCAGTCAGTATAGAAAACTATCAAATAAAGTAAATATATAATTTTTTGATGGATTTATATAACAATAGATAGTCTATTAGTAACTAATTTTACAACCGTTAATTTGTTTTTACATTATTTTCAATTATAAGTCAAAAAAATTATATGGATAGAATAAGAAGTTTTCCGGATTTCATCGCCATGTATGTGGAAGGTTTTAAAAACCTTACATGGGGTAAACCTTTGTGGATTATCATTTTGGTCAAATTGTTCATCATGTTTGCCATCCTTCGGGCCTTTTTATTTCCCAATTTTCTTAACAGCCGTTTCGACACGGAGACAGAGAAAAGTGAATATGTTACAAAAGAACTCACTACAAAGTCATATTAATTATTAACGAAAAAACACCATTCAAAATGAATCAAATTGATGTCTCATTGGTTGACTGGTCAAGGGCGCAGTTCGCTCTTACAGCAATGTATCACTGGCTGTTTGTTCCGCTCACCTTAGGTTTGGGTCTTATCATGTCTATCATGGAAACGATCTACTATCGGACAGGGGATGAAAAATGGAAAAGAACAGCTAAATTCTGGATGAAACTCTTCGGCGTAAATTTTGCCGTAGGGGTCGCCACAGGTATAATCCTCGAATTCGAATTCGGGACCAACTGGTCTAACTACAGTTGGTTTGTAGGTGACATTTTTGGAGCACCCTTAGCGATTGAAGGCATTGTCGCCTTCTTTTTGGAAGCCACATTCATCGCAGTTATGTATTTCGGCTGGACCAAAGTAAGTAAACGATTCCATTTGGCTTCTACCTGGCTCACAGTCGGTGGCGCCACGCTTTCCGCTTTATGGATTCTAGTTGCCAACGCATGGATGCAGTATCCTGCCGGAATGGGATTTAACCCCGACACCGTAAGAAATGAAATGGAAAGTTTCTGGGCGGTAGCGCTTTCCCCGATGGCAATTAACAAGTTTTTCCACACGGTAATCTCGTCTTGGACGCTTGGCGCTGCTTTTGTGGCCGGTGTCAGTTCTTGGTACCTGTTGAAAAAACGGGAAAAGGTTTTTGCTTTAGACAGCATCAAAGTGGCTGTATTAGTCGGTATTACCGGTATTGTGCTATCCTGGGTCACAGGTGACGGCTCCGGTAATCAGGTTGCCGAAAAACAACCGATGAAATTAGCTGCTATGGAAGGTCTTTATGACGGTGGAAACGGAGTAGGTCTGGTAGCTGCCGCCATCCTAACCCCCGGCAAACAGTACAATGACTCGCAAGATCCTTACATTTTCAAAATCGAATTTCCCAAGATGCTCTCTTTCTTGGCAAACAGGGACTTCAATAGTTTCGTCCCGGGTATCAACGACTTGGTAAAAGGCGGTTACAGCACGCCGGACGGGCCAGCCCTTTCTATTGATCAAAAAATAGAAAAAGGTAAGATAGCCAGAGCTGCTTTGGCCGAATACAGTGTAGCCAAAAAAGCAAACGACACAGAGCGCGCCGCAGACGCCAAACAACGTTTAGAGGCGAATTTCGACCATTTCGGTTATGCCTATTTCAATTCGCCGGCTGATGCCATCCCCAATGTTCCCTTGGTGTTCTACGCTTTCAGGGTAATGGTGATTTTGGCCGGATTTTTCTTGTTGCTTTTTATCGTAGTATGGTATTACAGCGCTAAAAATAAATTTGCCAATACACCTTGGTTACAATGGGTCTGCCTTCTTTCCATTCCCTTAGCCTACATTACTTCGCAGGCAGGATGGATCGTAGCGGAAGTCGGACGCCAGCCTTGGGCTATCCAGGATATTCTACCGGTAGGAGCTGCTATCTCCAATATCAGTGCAGCTTCTGTAAAATTGACCTTCTTTGTGTTCCTCATTCTGTTTACGGTTCTGTTGATTGCCGAATTAAGCATCATGCTGAAGCAAATCAAAGCCGGACCTGAAAAAATAGACGAAGGAAATGAAGGATATTAATTCCTCCTTATATAATTAATCACTTAATTTAATCATAATATTATGGATTATTCTTTTTATCAACATTACTGGTGGTTTCTCGTTTCTTTGTTGGGAGCCCTGTTAGTATTCCTACTTTTTGTACAAGGTGGTCAATCTCAAATATATACATTGGGAAAAGAGAAACGCGAATTGGATCTCCTCTTCAATTCTCTGGCAAAGAAATGGGAGTTGACATTTACTACTTTGGTAACTTTCGGCGGTGCATTTTTCGCTTCTTTCCCACTCTTTTACTCGACCAGTTTCGGCGGCGCTTATTGGGTATGGATGCTGATACTTTTCAGTTTTGTCATTCAATCCGTAGGCTACGAATTTATGAACAAACAAGGTAATTTCCTCGGAAACAAGACTTATAAGCTATTCTTGTTCCTTAACGGCGCTTTAGCACCCATTCTGCTGGGAGCCGCGGTTTCTACACTTTTCTTCGGCGCTGAATTTGTAGTGCAGAAAGACAATTTGGCCAGTGGCGGCATGCCGGTTATTTCTTCTTGGCAAAATGCGCTACACGGTCTGGAAGCTGTAGGAAACCTTTGGAATGTAGCATTTGGCGTAGCGGTCTTTTTCCTTTCCCGCAGTTTGGGAGGCCTCTATTTCATCAATAATATTCAGGACGAAGGCATTCGCAAAAATTCACGTAAACATTTATTGTACAATGCCGTTCTCTTTTTGTTGTTCTTCCTTCCCTACTTGATCAATTTATTATTGAAATCGGGATTGGCCGAAAATGCTACAACCGGCGTCATCGCGGAAGAAAGCTACAAGTACTTCAGCAATCTCCTGGCAAATCCATGGATTCTTGTATTGTTGCTGGTAGGCGTAGTGTTGGTGCTTTACGGATTTATCCGCAGCGTCTTTTCCGCAAAATTCATCTATGGCATTTGGTATGCAGGTCCGGGCGTGGTATTGGTTGTTCTCTCGCTGTTGTTAATAGCCGGTTTTGGCGGAACAGCTTATTATCCTTCATTAGTCGATGCGCAAAGCTCCCTGACTATTGCTAACAGCAGTTCCAGTCTGTTTACCCTGAAAGCAATGTCTGTAGTTTCGCTGCTTATTCCGTTTGTGCTCGCGTATATCTGGTACGTTTGGCGGGCATTGGATAAAAAATAGTTGTTTTCATTTGTTGTTAAAGCCCATTCTGGAAGAATGGGCTTTTTCTTAGTTATTAAATCAGATCAAAAATAAACTTGGGTATTCGTCTTAGGATGACTGCGATTAACCACCAACGTTTTGTGATGTAAGCCACATTCTTTTTCGACCGGATAGCCTTGAATATTTGTTGCACAGCTTTCTCCACAGGGGCTACCCAAAAAAACTTTTCGCCTTGTATCAATGCCGTATCAATAAATCCCGGTCTGATGTCCGTTATGTAAATCGGCGCTTTTAAATGTGTCGCTTTTTGTCTTAGTGCTTCCAAATAGTTGATTTGATATGATTTACTTGCACCATAAGACGGTGCATACCTGTTTCCGCGAAGTCCTGCAACAGATGATATGCCGACCAAATGTCCGAAATGCTGTTTGTAGAAGTAGTTAAATGCCCAATCGGCAATGTTTGTAAATCCCGTTACGTTGGTGTCTATTGTTCGTTTTTCCACTTCAAAATCAATGGTCTCAATTATATTTCCTACTCCGGAGCAGATAACAAGCAAATCCAATCCGCCGAGTTCTTCGACTAATTCTTCCATGCTTTTTACTGCCGATGACGTATCAATCACATCCATTGTTTTGATCAAAAAAGAGTCGGGTTTGTTTGCTTTCAGTTGCTCAAGCAGCGCCGTCCTCCGTCCGGTAATACCCACTTTGTAGCCATTAGCGGCGAACGTTTCTGCAAGCCCTTTTCCGATGCCCGATGTGGCTCCTACAATGATTGCTTTTTTCGTGTGCGAATAAATTACTGTATTCATTTCTTATTTCGGATATTTTTCAAATACTTTCTTTATTTCAAAATAATATGTTTGGTCTTCACCATGGACTATAACGTCCATTTTATCACACAAGCCTCCTTTATCACCCCAAACACTTTGGCTTTTTAGTTTAGCATCAAGCATTTGGAGTATAAAGTATTCTTCTGATATTTGAATGACAGGCCATGCTGTTTGACAAGATTTTCCGTCTCCATTAGTTACTATGGAGAATAGAAGTCTATATTGAATATCTTTATATTTCTGTGCATTTATAGTATCTCCAACAATTTTGTATGTTTGTCCTAAAAATTTATGTGCAAGCATGTCGGTGTAGTCAATGCTGAGCATTTGTTTTGTTGTCCAAATAATTTCCTCATAATTAGATAAGTCCATATTCAAATACATCACATCTGTTAAACTGTCCAATTTTGCTGATTGTTTTAATGCTATTTCAAACTGTTCACTTTCTAAGAAACTAAATCTAAAATCCTGATAATCAATATCAGTTTGTCCTTCCTCAAGCGCTTTTACGTAGTCACAATATTTATCTCCGAACTCAGGAATATTTATTACATCCTTCTCTTCAATAATCAAAGTTCGTGGTGCAGGTGCAGGCCTGCTGCAAGAAAAGAAAAATATTACTGCCAACGGCAATAAAAATACCCGTGTGCAAATTTTTGCACAACCGATTTTTGTTCCTTTTAATTTACTTGTTCTCATTTTCTTTATGAATTAAAATTTAACACATGTATTGATAAAGATTTAGCAAGGAGGAATAATATTCCTACAATCCAATCTATACACTTTAATTGAAATTTTCATTTTCTTTTTCCGCTGGAGATAATCTTTATTCTTTTTCCCATAATCAATCTGAAAAATTCGTTCATTAAATATATCCTCAAAAGCGTTGCAATAAAGATGCTGTTTATCCGAATATATTCCTTTCAGAATTGCAGCAAAATTTTTATTGAGAAGTTCTCTGCAACAATCTCGTATATCCCAATTTTTTGTTGTTAATGAAATACTGTCGCTTTCTTCGAATTGTTTGCAGTGTAATAATGAAAACATTATTTTATCGAATACCACAGAATCCGAATGTTGCGTATCGTTCAACTGCAAAGAATCCATGGCTGTCAGAAATTCTTTCTCAAAAGTTGTGTGGCAATGCGGAAGATTTGGGTCAGGCTCCAGAAATTCAAAATTCCAGTAATTGGAAATAGCATTTGAAAAAAGAGGAATAGAATAAATTTGATTTTTTGCATTGACAATAGTTACAATACCACCATATTCCCATATACTCTCAATCAAACTATCTTTTACAAAATAATAATACAATTTTATATCCTTTTCCTCAATAAACGGATCCCAAACCAATTCATAAGCATCCGCAGGGGGTAGCTCCAGATAATACGAAAATGCCTCCACTACCCCTGTAATGGATTTTTGAATCTTATATTCCAAAGCAGCAGAGGTATAATGCTCATCTTTCTCTTTCTTGTAGCTTAGACTACAGGAAAGAAAAATGAGAAAAGCCATACTAATCAATAGGATGTGGCAAAATATATAGATCAACAGTTTGCGGTTCATTTTTCCCTTTGATTATTATTGTAACTTTATCTGTAGGAGTCTTTTTCTTATTAAAATCCTCTTTCCCATCAGGTAATATTTTAGCATCAATTTCTTTGCCTATACCTTCATTAAATCTTTCAACCGCAACATAAAAAAGAAATTTATTTCTTCCTCTCTGCATATATTCATTCCATATCTGAAGATAATAACTTTTTATAACATTGAGTTGATAATCAACAGAGGTTTTCAGAAACTCCGGATATTTCATTTGTTCCAAATAGATATTTGCATGATTTCTATAAGAAAAACTGCTATTTTCGGAATAATTATCCCATCTCTTCGCATCCACAAAATGAAGAAGTTCGTGGCGGAATGTACTCTGTAACTCGTAGATATTTATTGATATTCCACTTTCTCCTTTATTCAGATTAAGAAAGATTCCTTGTTTTCCCGACAAATAGGCTGCACTTCTCAAGGTATCTGGGTCGCTTATCACGCCCCATTGCAGATTATTTAAATTAATCGCATCACATCCTCTTGTTGAAGGAATAAGAGACTTTCCTACACTTTCAACTACTTTAGCGATTTCTTGCCGGTGTAATACCGTATCCATCCGGTTCAGATAAATGGTGTCGCCACTAAGGTTGTCCTTATAGCCGACGTTGTTATACCTGTCTACCACGTATGTGTCCGAAAAAAGGAAAAAAGTACCTTCCGGAAAGATTGCTTTACGGTTTGC
>JAITNQ010000282.1 GCA_031290435.1 Candidatus Symbiothrix sp.
CAATCGCAGGTTTCGGGTGTTGACCAACTGTTGAAAATCAGGGTACAGCACTACTTCAGCACGGCTGACAGACGCTATTTCGAACATACGCTCAAATGCGTCAAGTCGGGAACAAGCGAGGCTTCTCCTGCCGAATTCGAATATATTGGACGGGAACAAATTCCGGGATTGTAAGATTCTGCTCTACTCTACCCTACCCCTAAATCCCCTAAAGGGGACTTTGGCTTGCAGACGCTAAAAGTCCCCTTTAGGGGATTTAGGGGTGTGGTGTGGTCACTTAATCTTTGTTGTATTCCCGCATGGCAAGGCTACTTAATTCTTTTACCGACATGTCTGTAAATAAATCCTGTTGCCATTCCGTATAATCAAATGGTTCACGATTTATAAGCATTATAAATCGTTCTGCTTCGACATTTCCCAAATGTTTGATAAGAATACGCATCCCTTTGTTACGCAAAACAGTTTCTGTGTCCATAATTTATCCCTCCTCGTTAATAAATATAATTGGATTTATAATTTGTATCTCCGGAATTTTTGTATTTAGTAATTTTTTATCTGTGGTTATAAAACAGTCAGCTGATGAATAAACAGCACAAGATATATGCAACGCATCTTTGACTTTTATACCTGATGTATACAAACTTTCTTGTTGTATAAACAATTTGGCTTCTGTCTCCAATTTTATTTTCAGTTGTTCCTGATTGTCAAAAGGCCTGTTGAAACAACAATTATCTAAATATAATCTCATACGATTCTTAAATATATTTCGGATACAAATATACGATTTTTTTATTATTTTCTTTCTATGGGGAATAATCTTTACACTCATTTTGTCTTTACGACTCAAGACAGATTTCCTGCTATCTTTATTGTCAAGAAGTACAATAAGGTAATAGGATGCGGTTTATACCTTTAGTTTGGATAAGAAATAAAACTCAGAAAGTCCCACCAAGCCCTCGCTGGCGTTTTCTGAAACTCAGAAAGTCCCACTAAGCCCTCGCTGACGTTTTCTGAAACACAGAAAGTCCCACCAAGCCCTCGCTGGCGTTTTCTGGAAACACAGAAAGTCCCACCAAGCCCTCGCTGGCGTTTTCGGAGGAGATTACGGGTCGTTGCCCGCAATGAAAGGGTCGGCTGTGAGCGTATATATACTTCATAATAAAAATAAGAGGAAGTATTTCACAATACCTCCTCTCCAACTGTTATTGATTAACATAAAAAAACTATTACCAAAAATAAATATAAAATAGAACTGTAAAACCCAATATTACAGTAGAGTGTATTACGTCCCATTTATTCCAGCTTGCCTGCGTAGCTGCTTTTTGCTCCGTACTTACAGAGCCAAAAGTCAGTCCTTTGATTTGTTCCTCCGGTGCGGAAGGCGTAAATAAACTGACAAAGATAATGATCATTATGCAGAAAAGGAACATTCCGCCACAAAAAAACAACCAATTCACATCGTAAAAAAGATATTTGAACCAGTTACTGCCTGTGCTAAGGCCTTCCGAACTATAGATTACTTTTGCGCCCAAACGGGTAATCCCGATGATAAAACCGGCAATCAATCCCCACATACCGCCTTTGGGCGTGATCCTTTTGGAACAGATTCCCAATAAAAAAGCGGCGGCAATTCCGGGCGCCAAAACCGATTGAACATCTTGCAGGTAATTATACAATACAGAACCAACGCTCTTCATAACCGGAATCCAAAGAATGCCAAGCACAACGATTACAACCGTGGCCATCCGGCCGATATATAAAAGTGTTTTTTCAGAAGCGGCGGGTTTGAATTTTTTGTAAAAATCAATGGTGAACAACATGGCAGACGAGTTGAACAGCGAAGCCAATGAACTCATCAAGGCGGCTAAGATTCCGCAAACTACCAAGCCTTTCACGCCGGCAGGCAACAGTTTGGCTACCAAAGTCGGAAACGCGGCGTCTGCCGAACTCAATTGGAAGACTTCTCCATTTACAAGAACGCCGTTTTTCATCATGGCGTAAGCAATCATACCCGGAATAAGAAATAAGAATACAGGGGTCAATTTCAGGTAAGCGCCAAAAATCGCTCCTCTACGCGCTTGGGTCTCATCTTTTCCGGAAAGCACCCGTTGCACAATGTATTGGTCGGTACACCAATACCAGAAACCGATGATCGAAGAGCCGATTAACACGCCTAACCACGGATAATTGGCATCGCGGTTACTGCGAATCAAGTTGGTCATTGTTTCGCCGTATGCATTGACAGGCGTTGCGCGGCAAGCCTCCAGCACCTGCTCCCAACCACCGACGGCTTTCAGACCCAAAGCAAGGATAATCAACGAACCCAATAACAAAATCGGCGTTTGCAAAACGGAAGTATACAACACGGATCTCATTCCTCCGATAATCGTATAAAGCGCTGTTATTAATACCAATCCGATAGCGGCAATCCAAAAAAAGTCAATTCCCCAGATTTCCTGTATACCGAACACTTCTTTGAAAACAAGTCCTCCGGCATAAACGGTTACCGCTACTTTCGTCAGCACATAACTTACCAAAGAAATGACCGACAGAATGGTACGGGATTCTTTATTGTAACGCTTTTCCAAAAATTCCGGCATGGTATACACCATACTGCGGGAATAGAACGGAACAAATACCCAACCGAGAATCAATATCATCCAACCTTGTATTTCCCAGTGTGCCATAGCCATTCCACTGGAAGCGCCTGCTCCGGCCAAACCAATCAAATGCTCCGACCCAATGTTAGAGGCAAAAATAGATGCACCGATGGCCAGCCATGTAGCATCCCGACCGGCTAAGAAATAATCGCCCGAAGTATTTTGTTTTTGCTTAAAAACCCAAACAACTATACCGATAAGTAGTAAGACAAATACGCTTATGACAATCCAATCTAATGTTAACATGAATAGTAATTAATGATTAATGATTAATGAATAATGATTAATGAATTTCTGTAAATCGTCCAATTGCTTGGTATTTTTTATACAATTCCAAATACAATTGATGATTTTCTTCATTGGGAATATATTCGTAAGCGAATCCATGTCCCATCGCCGTTTGCGCCTCTTCTACCGTGGGGTACACGTCGGCGGCGACTGTTGCAAACATGGCCGCTCCAAAAGCGCAAGCTTGTTCAATACGCGCTACTTTGATAGGCATTCCCAGCACATCGGCTAAGGTTTGCATCACAAAGGGCGACTTCAAAGAGATACCGCCGATGCCAATTACTTCTTTTATTTCGATGCCATTTTCTAAGAAACGGTCGACAATGGCTTTTGAACCGTAAGCGGTAGCTTCGACCAAAGCTCTAAAAATCAGTGGAGCTGAACTCGCTAAAGTCAAACCGGTAATTGTTCCTTTCAGCAATTGGTTGGCGTCAGGCGTTCTTCGTCCGTTCATCCAGTCGGTAGCGATCAGCGCGCTTTCCGAAACCGGAATTTTTTCGGCCGCTGCACTTAGCTCCGGTATCAAATTTTCGACTATTTCCTTGATTAAGTTTTCTTTTGTTGTCGCATCCGGAAAATTTAATTTTCCGATGATATTCTCCAACGGCCATTCTAATACGCGTTTGAACCAAGCGTAAATATCGCCGAAACCCGATTGTCCGGCTTCCAAACCCATCAAACCCGGAATAACCGAACCGTCTACTTGTCCACAGATACCGGGAATCAGTTTGTCACCGATTTCTTCGGACGGAACCACCATTATATCACAAGTGGAAGTGCCGATTACCCGCACAAAAGCGCCCGGCTTAATTTGGGCGCCAACCGCCCCGAAATGACAATCGAAAGCGCCTACTCCCACAGCTACATTTGTTGTAAGCCCTAATCGTTTAGCCCATTCTTCCGTCAGGTAACCGACTCGTTTATCGGCCGGATAGGTTTTTTCGAACAGGTGTTCGCGGAATCCTGCCAAAAGCGGATCAAGTGCGGTCAGGAATTTTTCTGTAGGCAAGCCGTTCCACGAGGGATGCCACAAGGCTTTGTGTCCTGCCGCGCAACGGCTGCGAATGATTTTTTCAGGAGCGGTATTTCCTGTAATCAAGGCAGGCAGCCAATCGCAATGTTCAATCCACGAATATGCCTTTGTTCGAAGGCTTTTGTCTTCTCTGAGCACGTGCAACATTTTCGCCCATACCCATTCGGAGGAATAAATACCGCCTTCGTAGGCTGTATAATCAATTTTCCATGTCTTGGACAAGCGATTGATTTCAGCAGCTTCCTTGATAGCTGTATGGTCTTTCCATAATACGAACATCGCATTGGGATTTTCCGCAAATTCAGGAAGCAATGCCAAAGGCAAACCTGTTTCGTCTATCAATACCGGCGTCGAACCGGTGGTGTCAAATGCAATACCGACTATATTCTCGGCCGTTCCTAAAGGCGATTCCGACAAGGCCTGCCTGATTGCGCCTTCCATGGTTTCGAGATAATCCAGCGGGTGTTGACGGTATTGATTGGCCTCCGGACGGCAATATTTTCCCGCTTTCCAGCGAGGATAATAATGCACGGCGGAAGCGATTTCTTCCCCGTTTGCCGAATTGACAATTACTGCGCGACAGGAGTCGGTGCCGTAATCTAAGCCTATAACATATTTCATATTAATAATGTTTAACGATTATTATGGGATTGCGGGTCTGCGCCCGCAATGACAGGTATTTCTTGTTATTTATAAAAAACCTCATTTACTTTCAATTGAAATTTGAAATCGTTGATTGTTGTATTTTTATCAATCGTAAGCAATTCGATACCGGCAATATCGGCATAATCTTCCAGATACTCGTTGGTCAGGGCGTAAGAGAATGCCGTGTGATGCGTTCCTCCTGCCAGAATCCATGCGGCTGCGCCGATTTCCAGATTCGGTTGCGGAATCCACAAAGCGCTTGCAACCGGGAGTTTGGGTAATGCCTGTTCGGGTTCAATTACATCTACATTGTTGACAATCATCCGGAAACGGTTGCCCATGTCAACAATCGTAGCCGCCAATCCTGCGCCGGCATGCGCCGTAAATACCAGACGGGCGGGGTCGGCTTTTCCGCCGATTCCCAAAGGATGGACTTCCAAACGTGGTTTTTGGGTCGTGATTTCCGGTGATACTTCCAGCATGTGCGCCTGTAAAATAGCGCTTTGTTCGCCATTGAAATGATAGGTGTAATCTTCCAAGAAAGATGTTCCACCGGGCAAACCCTGGGCCATCACCCACATTGTGCGCAGCAAAGCAGCCGTTTTCCAATCGCCTTCCGCACCGAAACCGTAACCTTCCGCCATCAGTCGCTGGCAAGCCAAACCGGGCAATTGGTCTAAATCGTGCAAAGCATTGAAATTGGTCGTAAAAGCTTTGGCTGCTTTCTCTTTCAGGAAACGACGCAAAGCAATTTCGATACGGGCGGCATTGCGTACTTGGCCATAGTCTTTTGCGCCTTTTTTGCAGTTATCGGCAAAGGTATAAAGGCTTTCGTATTCGGCCGTCAATGCGTCTATTTCGGCTTCCGTAACGGATTGCTGCATTGCTGCCAAATCGCCGATTCCGTAATAATCCACATGATAACCCAACTTTATTTCCGCCTCCAAACGGTCGCCGTCCGTAACGGCTACATGATTCATGTTGTCGCCGAAACGAACCAGAATCATGTCCTGAGCATCTGCCCAGGCAGCGCATACCCGCATCCAGACTGCAATCCGTTCCTGCACATTGGCGTCCGCCCAATGACCGACCACTACCTTCCGATTGCGGCGCATCCGGCTGACGATATGCCCAAATTCCCGGTCGCCATGAGCCGATTGATTCAGGTTCATAAAATCCATGTCGATTTCACTCCATGGGATTTGTTTGTTGAACTGCGTGTGCAGGTGAAGCAAAGGCTTATTGTAATTCTGTAAGCCTTTTATCCACATTTTAGCCGGAGAAAAAGTGTGCATCCACGTAATGATTCCGGCGCATTTTTTATCGTTATTCGCATTTTTGAATGCGGCTTCCACTTCGGGAGAAGAATTAACGGTTCCTTTGTAAACCACTTTCAAGGGCAATTTTCCCGAAGCGTTTAATCCTTTTACAATCTCGGTAGAATGTGCATCTACCGCAACTACAGCGTCTCCGCCATACAGAAGCTGTGCTCCCGTTACCAACCAAATTTCCAAATCTTTATATTCCATCATCTCAAATATTAATTTCTAATTTCTAATTCCTAATTTCCCCCTCTCTTTTGTCCGTAATAAGCATTCGCACCGTGTTTTCGTTCAAAGTGTTTTTTAATTAATGCATCGTTCATGTCTAACTGCGGATTAACGGTATAGGCGATAGACGCCATTTTCGCTACTTGTTCCAATACCACGGCATTCTGAACCGCCTCATATGCATCTTTTCCCCATGAGAACGGCCCGTGATTTTTGACCAACACGCCGGGGATATGCGCGGGATTGAGCGACCGGAAACGTTCGACAATCACTTTTCCCGTTTCTTTCTCATATTCGCCGTTTATTTCTTGTTTGGTCATGTCGCGGGTACAGGGAATGGTATCGCTGAAATAGTCGGCATGGGTCGTTCCGATATTCGGAATGTCTTTTCCGGCTTGCGCCCATGCAGTTGCATAAGTTGAATGGGTATGTACGATGCCGCCTATTTCGGGAAAAGCCTTGTATAATTCCAAGTGGGTAGCCGTATCGGACGATGGATTCAATTTCCCCTCTATAATACGTCCTTCCAAATCGACCGTGACCATATCTTCCGGCTTCAGCTCCTTGTATGAAACACCGGAAGGCTTGATGACCACCCATCCCCTTTCCTTGTCAATACCGCTGACATTGCCCCATGTAAAAATGACCAATCCGTGTTTCACCAAATCCAGATTGGCTTGAAATACTTCTTGTTTTAATATTTTCAACATGTTATACTATTCTATCTCAAGCATTATAACCGATTTAGCCGGCAAAGTTACAGAGAGTGTACCTTTGTTTATTTTAGCGCCTTTGAAATCTTTTACCGAAACGGTATTGGGTTGTTCAAATGTATTGTAATCGTTAATTTTAGCCGAAGTAAGCGCTTTACCGGAAACACTTTTAAGCGTTACACCCCGTAATTCTCCCTCAATCCTTTGCTCCTTGTTCGGGTCAATGTTTACTAAGCTAATATGAATTTTTCCTGAAGCGTCTTTGGAGGCCGAAACGCTGACTGCATCTATCTTTTTCCCATTCGATTCGTATTGATTGCAAGAGAATGAAACCGGCAGTAAAACAGCATCCTGATGCACTTTGTATAACCAATAGACCCAGTAGGTAGGGGTTAGCAGCATTTTTTCGTTTTCGGTAAGGATAACCGCCTGTAACACATTGACGGTTTGTGCAATATTCGTCATTTTCACACGGTCGCAATGCGTATTGAAGATATTCAGGTTAATTCCTGCCACGATAGCGTCTCGCAAAGTATTTTGTTGATAGAGGAATCCGGGGTTTGTGCCGGGTTCCACATTGTACCAGACCCCCCATTCATCGGGAATCAATCCTACCCGTTTTCTGGGGTCGTATTTATCCATAACGGTCGAATGTTTGGTCAACAATTCTTCCATGAACAATGTTTTTTCGATGGTTGTAAAATATTCCGCTTCATCAAATTGTGTGGCGGAACCTTTGTCGCTCCAAGTTTTAGGTAGGGTGTAATGATGTAACGATAAGCCTTGCATCTGATTGCCTGCACTTTTCATCAGGACTTCCGTCCAGTTGTAATCTCCCGAATTTGCACCTCCGGCAATCTTATACAGTTGATTGCTGCCGTAATTGCGGCAATAAGTGGCATAACGGCGGTATTGGTCGGCGTAAAAATCGGCGGTCATATTACCGCCACAACCCCAATTTTCGTTGCCTACGCCCCAGAATTTTACTTTCCACGGTTTCTCGCGACCATTTTGTTTACGCAGATTTGCCATCGGACTTTCACCATCGAAAGTGATGTATTCCACCCATTTGGACATTTCTTCCACCGAACCGCTGCCCACATTGCCGCAGATATAGGGTTCGCAACCCAATTGTTCGCAGAGGTCAAGAAATTCGTGTGTACCGAAACTGTTGTCTTCCGTCACACCGCCCCAATGCGTATTGACCATTTTCGGACGTTGATTACGCGGTCCAATGCCGTCCATCCAATGGTATTCATCGGCAAAACAGCCGCCCGGCCAGCGCAAGTTTGGAATCTGCACTTCTTTTAATGCGTTGACCACATCGTTACGAATACCGCGTGTGTTGGGAATCGGCGAATTTTCACCTACCCAATAACCACCATAGATGCAATGTCCGAGATGCTCCGAAAAATGCCCGTAAATGTGTTTACTGATAATTTCATGACCTTGGTCGGCATTCACAACCAATTTGTTTTGAGCCAATACCGAAACGGGAATCCCGAATATTGCAATAAGACAAAATAAAAATGAATGTTTCATATCCGTATCATAAGTTAGCTAATAATTGATGATTCTTGAAATAATAAGTGTACGTTTATACACTTATTATTTTGGGACAAATATAATAATTAATTTTTATATACGTATAAAAATTAAGCGTTTAAAAATATGTTATTGAACATCTTTTCAGATAAACGAAAAATCAAATCCATCTTCCAAGCGACGGTCATATTTTTCCTTATCGAATTTGTAGTAAAAAGCGCCCCTTCTTGAGTTACTTTTATCTTTTTCGTCGAATTTTTCCAGAATATCCATTTCGAAAATTTTCTTACGAAAATTACGTTTGTCCAAGGGTCGTTGATAAATAGCTTCGTAGAGGGATTGTAATTGGGGGACGGTAAATTTTTCCGGCAGGAGATTAAATCCGACAGGCCGGGAAGCGGTTCTTCTCCGCAATAATTTGATGGTATCGTTCAGGAATTGGTTGTGGTCGAGGATAAGTGATCCGATAGCATTAATATTGACCCATTCCGCATCATATTGTTTTTTCAGTTTTTCATCAAATTGTAACATGTCTATCAAGGCGTAATACACAATAGAGATCACGCGTTCGCCGGGGTCTCTGGCGATATCTCCGTAAGTATGCACCTGTTCCATATACATATTCTCGACGCCGGTATGTTCGGCGACGACACGGGAAACCGTTTCGTTGAGGTTTTCATTTTTACGAACGAAACCTCCCATCAAAGACCGGCCGCCTTTCAGCGGTTCGAATTTGCGTTTGATAATCAACACATTGATTTCATGGTCTTTGAATCCGAGTATGATACAATCGACAGATACAAACAGCTTGTGTTCATGTTGATAAAAATGCGTCATAGTCTAATACCTCTTATAAATTGCGTTACAAATTTACATAAAAGTTTTCACATATACACAGACCGATAAAAATTCGGTTAAAAACAACCTCACTCCACTTCGTTCCGTTCGGTGATTTATGCCGAATATTTGCAAAAAAGCCACCAC
>JAITNQ010000292.1 GCA_031290435.1 Candidatus Symbiothrix sp.
ATTCATGTGGCAATGCAAGACTTGGATATTCGCGGAGCCGGTAACATGCTGGGAGCGGAACAAAGCGGATTTATTGCCGACTTGGGATATGAAACCTATCAAAAAATCTTGAATGAAGCTGTTCAGGAACTGAAAAACGAAGAATTTTCCGAGCTGTACAAAGATGAAAATAACATTGATACAGGAGAAAACTACGTGACCGACACAAATATTGAAAGTGATTTGGAAGTGCATTTTCCGGCTTCGTATATTCCCAGCGATGCGGAACGCATCCTGCTTTACCGCGAATTGGACGCGATGGGAGAAGAACAGGATATCCAACAGTTCCGGCTCAAATTGCAAGACCGTTTCGGGGAAATTCCGGAACGAGGCGAAGAACTGATCCGGATTGTACGCTTGCGACGCATGGCACGGAAATTAGGAATGGAAAAAATATTCCTGAAAGCCGGAAAAATGATGATTTTCTTGGTGACAAATGTAAATTCGGCTTATTATCAAAGCGAAGCCTTCGATAAGTTGTTGAAATTCGTACAGAAAAACTACAAACGTACGCAATTGAAAGAGCAGAACAATCGCCGTTCCGTAACCATCGAAAAAATTGATACGGTCGAAAAAGCCGTAAAAATATTGGAAGAAATGAATGAGGTGTGAAAAATCTGAATAAATTTGTCCAAATGAAAGAGGCCATCAATATAAAAAATTTATCAATAGGCTACCACAGTAAACACGAAAAAAAGCCGGTAGCCGCAGACCTGAATGCCGCCATTTACAGCGGAGAACTGACTTGTTTGCTCGGCGCTAACGGAGTAGGCAAATCGACTTTACTAAGAACACTTTCCGGATTTCAACCCAAATTGGCAGGAGAAATTTTCATCTTGGAAAAACCCATCGAAACCTATTCGGGAAAAGCGCTATCTCAAACCATCGGCGTCGTGCTGACCGAAAAAGCGGATATCCGCGATATGACTGTCCGTGACTTAATCAGCCTCGGAAGAAATCCTTATACCGATTTCTGGGGCAGACTTGGGAATAATGACGAAAAAATCATCAATGAAGCCATGGCTTGTATAAAAATCGAAGGATTGTCGGAACGCTCCATCCACACCCTGAGCGACGGAGAACGGCAAAAAGTGATGATTGCCAAAGCGATTGCACAAGAAACACCCATTATCTGTTTAGATGAACCGACGGCGTTTCTTGATTTTCCGAGCAAAGTGGAAATCATGCGTTTTCTGCATCTTATTGCCAATCAGACCGGCAAAACGGTTTTTCTTTCTACTCACGACCTTGAACTTGCCTTGCAAATAGCCGACAAACTCTGGTTGATGGATAAACAAAAAGGGCTTACAGTCGGAACGCCCGACGAATTGAGACAAAACGGCGTTCTGGAAAATTTCTTCCGGTGCGAAGGCGTGTATTTCGACCGAGAAACCGGACTTTTCCGAATATGTAAGGAAAAATAAGGATGATACATTATTTCAATCCCGGACATGAAACGGCGGTACTCAATGCCTCAAAACATTATCAACCGGCGGCAGGAATAGCAAAAATGCAGGAAGACCTTGCATTTCTCCCCGCTTGGTATGCTGATTTCGACGATTTCGTCTTTGTAAAAAACAGCTTGCCGGACAATTTTCTAAGTTCAATACAAGCGCTAAAACAACCGGCTTCGGCGATTTGTGAGCAAAGCTTGTTCGAACAAAGCGATAAATTGTTTAATCAGGAAATTTCTTTGTGGGGAATTTCTCCGCAAAGTATTCATTTTTTCGAAAAAATTGACTGGCAATACCATCTTTCGCTAAAAATTCCTGCTTGGAAAGAAGAATTTCGTTTCCTCGGATCTCGTTTTGCGGCTAAGGAAATCATTTCCGAACTGGTTGAAACTGTTCCGGAAATTGAAAAGGCTATTTTGCCGGAATTTTATTCCGATTTACCGGAAATAGAGAAAGTCTGTCTTTCGGCGCTTAAGGCAGGATTTCCCGATCGATTGCTACTCAAATCACCCTATTCTTCATCAGGTCGCGGATTGGTATGGCTTCCGCCGGGAAAACCGACGCAATCCGAAAAGCAAATCATCAGCGGGATGTTAAAAAAACAATCTCAAGTTTCCATCGAAATGGCTTTGGATAAACAGCTGGATTTTTCCATGCACTTCGAAATATTGTCTGAAGGAATTACACAATTTACCGGTTATTCTGTTTTCCAAACCAATGCCAAAGGGGTATATGAAAACAGCTTGACGGATAGTCGGGAAAATTTGGAAAACAGGATTGCGGTTTATACCGGCAAAGATTTGTTGATGCAAGTCCGGAAACAGTTGACGGAATTACTGAACAAAACATACTCTCCTTATTATATTGGAAATATCGGAGTGGATATGTTGGTTTACAAATCGGGAAATCAATTTCGCTTGCACCCCTGCGTCGAAATCAACATGCGAAAAAGTATGGGTTATCTGTCCATTCGTTTGTATGAAAATTTCATTCATCCCGGTTCTCAGGGAAAATTTTTCGTTGAATACTTCCGAAATCCGCAGATATTGCTCGAAAAACACCTTGCCCTACAAAAACAATATCCGCTGCAAATCGAAAGCAATCGTATTTGCAGCGGATACTTAAACTTGTGTCCGGTAAACGAACAAACCAACTATCAGGTTAAACTAATAACTAAGAACTAAAAACTAAGAACTATTGTATAAATAGCTAAAATAATAATATTGCCCTAAATTACTATTGTATAAACGGTCAAAAATAAATAAATGACTTTCTCTGACAGAGAAACTGCCAAAAAAATTAAAACACTGTTTTCTCCGATAGAGAAACCGTTCTAAAAACTGAAAACTGTGTTTTTCTACCGAGCGATACAGTCCTACGGACTGTAAAACCATGCGTTTATGAAATTTAATTGTGGTGCAGGTCTCCGTCATTGCGAGGGTGCAGCCCGAAGCAATCCAGTATTTACATCTTTTTTTCTGGATTGCTTCAGCCTTCGGCTTCGCAATGACGGAAATGCACCCGTTTGATTTTTCCTGTTCGATTTTAAAAACTTTCGCTCAATCTTTTGGCATCTATCGGTTTGTCGGAAGTAATGTAATCTACTCCGGCATTGATCCCTTCATTTATTTCAGCCTCGGTGCTTACCGTCCAGACATTTACCGACATGCCTAACTGATGTGCGTCATTGATCCATCCGGGATTACTGCGCAAAACCGTGATATTATAGTCTATCCCTTTGATGCCTAAATCGTACAACACTTGCGGGGTACGGTCGCCGTTCAGGTAAGCTACCGTCGCATCGGGTTTAATCCTTAGCACTTCCTTGCAAACATCCAAACTGAAAGCGATATATTCTACCTGCGCTTCCAAACCTGCCGCCTCAACCGCAGCAATGGAAGCTGCCACTACTGCATTGTTTTTCGCCACAGTGCTATGGGTTTTTATCTCCATAATCAGCTTGGTATTCGGGTCTGCTTTCCCTTGGTTCAGATAACTTTCGAGGGTGGGCAATTTCTCTCCGTTACTCAAAGTGATATTTTCCAAGCGCTCGTAAGTTGAATTTTGGATGGTATAACCATTGATGGTCTCATCGTGGTTCAGGACTATTTTTCCATCTGTGGTAATCCAGACATCAAATTCCGCCCCATAAATATTCAATTCCTGCGCTTTCTGCAAGGAGGCTATTGAGTTTTGCGCCGACTCCGGACAATCCCAATATCCACGATGCGCGATTACTTTAGGTACGTCCGAGAGTTGATCCACAACGGCCAATGTTGTAAATCCTAAGTCTAAACTTGTGCCTCCCCTTACCAAAACTATTTTATATTGACCGGACTCAAATGCTTCCGGTATGGTAATTCTTATGGCGCTGTTTGTGACTGTTCCCTCGCATAAAAATTCTACGTTTTCGTCAGGCATCAGTACAAGTTTTATTTTGTCACCTTCTTCAAATCCGTAACCCCAAATAGAATAATAAGTATTGCGAACGACTTTTACTCCCGAAAGGAAAGATACATTGGTCATAAATCTTTCGCTGATAGGTTCGGAAACGTTATCGTAAGCATCAATGGCATAAACGTTCAACAGATAATTTAATCCCAATTTCAAACCGGTAACCGCAGTCGTTATGGTTTGTGGTGTTTGACTGTTGAGATAAAACTGTGAAAATATAGATGTAGAAATAGCCGGAGTAAGGGTAGTTGTTCCATCGGCAGCTACTTCAAAAGCATCAATTCTGTATCGGTGAACCACAGCATCGTCGGTTGCTTGCGGGAAAGTTACGGTAATACTGTTCTCCGTTGCATCACTTAGGGTCGGTTTTGCACCGGCGGCAAATGCAGGCGCCGGTTTGCCGTCTCGGTCTTTATAGAGGAAATTCGTTCCGTCGAATGGCGCTTTCACCGTCCATCTCGGAGCAATTTCTTCATTGCGATAGGTATCCCAACGTTCCATTTCCACATCTCCGTTTTCCAAAATATTAACAATCACGGCTTCGGTGACATATTGATATTTTTCCGGATGAATGCCTTCGCTTACCACATCCGGTTCTACTTCGCTGTACGTCGTGCTTCCGTCATTGATAGCCGTAAATGTATTTTGGTGAATGGAACGCGGGTCGCCCAAAGGATAGTGCGAATGTCCCGAAAACGTAATAACCTGCGGATATTGTTCCAAGGTAGCAATTAAGCGGCTGCCTCCCCATCCGTCTTGGGTACGCGAACCGTAACAAGTATTCAAGGGCGGAACATGGAAGAATACAAAAATCGGCTTACCCGGATAAGTCACAGCAGCAGCTTTCAAACTATTTCTCAAAAATTTAATGGCATCGTCATTATAATCCGAATTTGCCGTTCCTGTCTGGCTAATCGTTATAAACGGAAAGCCTTTGATGTCTATGTATTGATGAATTGGCTGTTTGATGGAATCAGTGAAAACAGTCACAGAGGAAGAATGACCTGCCGCATTGTCATGGTTTCCCAATAAGAAATATTGTCTGACTTTTTGCGGAACGATGCTCTGATCGTTGAAAACCTTGAGCAATTGACCGTATTCTCCGACATTTCCATGATTGGTAATATCTCCCACATCAAAAATAGCATCTACTACGGGAGCTTTGCCCATAATATTCTTCAGCGCTTGGGGTACTTTAACTTTAGCGCCTTCGCCCACGTTGTTTTCGAAATGTGTATCGGAAATAACAGCAAAGCGGGGAAGTCCTTCCGGTTCACCGAGCGCTTTAGCCTGAGCGGCATCCAAAGCAATATCCCAAAGCCCGACTTCCGCAACATCTATGGCATTGTCTTCTCCGTTGTCGTCGGCAAACAACAAAACACCCGCAGGGTCTAAAGAAAACCGTCCGTCTATCGGAGCAGCGGCACTGCGTATTAGATTTCCATTCAGAAATATATCAATAGACGATCCTGCTTTGACCGAAACTATCAAACGATACCAGTTATTTGCTGTGACTTTTGTATCGGAATAACCGATATCTCCCACTCCGATATTGTAATTATTGTTGTGGATAAATAAATCCCCATCGCTTTTATTGGTCAGATCGGTTTGTAAAAAGCAATACCATTGTCCCAAAGATGTTACTTTAAAATCATACATCAAGGTATATTCATTGACTTTCAAATCAAGATTTTTGGTTGCAATTCCATGGTTCAAACGGAAATGGCTGCCTTTTGCTACCTTGACTGCCTTGTTGCCCGTTTTCGGACCATCAAGGGCAGTAAATCCGGAACCCACAAGTTGTAAGGGCGCTCCAATAGCAGCTACGCCAAAGTCGGAAGTATTGTCGAAGAGCCATGATCCCACTTTATCCGGCGCCGGAGTAAACTCTTTTGTCTGAAACCGCTCGCTGATAATCGGCTCGGATATATTATTATAGGAATCCACAGCATAAACATAAACCACATAGTTTGTTTCTGCTACCAAATCATTAACAGTAGTCGTTATGGTTTGGGGACATTCTCCATTGAGATAGAATTGTGAAAATATATTTCTGGTGAAAACGGTAGTAGCGCCGACAAGTCCATTAGATAAAATCTCAAATGCCTTGATCGTGTAATGATGAACCACTTCCTCGTCGGTTGCTTGTGCAAATTGAATTTCACAGCTCCCTGTTCTGATTTCGCTTATAGTCGGTTTTGCATCGGCAGCAAATACCGGCGCAGGTCTGCCGTTCCTGTTTTTATAGAGGAAATTTGTCCCGTCAAATGGCGCTTTCACTGTCCATCTCGGAGCAATTTCTTCATTGCGATAAGTATCCCAACGTTCCAATTCCACATCTCCGTTTTCCAGAATATTGACAATCACGGCTTCGGTAACATATTGATATTTTTCCGGATGAATGCCCTCGCTTACCACATTCGGTTCTACTTCGCTGTATGTCGTACTTCCGTCATTGACAGCCGTAAATGTATTTTGGTAAATAGAACGCGGGTCACCCAAAGGATAATGCGAATGTCCGGAAAATGTGATCGCTTGCGGATATTTATCCAAAGTCGAATTAAATCTCGAACCTCCCCAGCCGTCAACCGTACGCGAACCGTAACAAGTATTCAAGGGCGGAACATGAAAGAAAACAAAAATGGGTTTGCCGGGGTATTTTTTCGCCGCATCTTCCAGACTGTTTCTCAAAAAAATAAGTCCTTCATTGGTATAATCCGAATTACCTGTTCCAGCTTGGCTGATAGTTATAAACGGGTAAGCCTTTATATCAATATATTGGTATATGGGCTGTTTGATTGAATCTATGAAAAGTTGCTTTGCCGCAAGATGTCCTCCGGTAGTAAAATTATCATGGTTTCCCAACAAAAATATTTTCGATACTTCCTTGGGAACAATCGTTTCGTCGTAGAAAACCGAAAGCAACTGATTATATTGATCCGGCGTTCCGTTATTGGTTATGTCTCCGACATCGATAATCGCATCAACCAATGGTTCTTTGCTCATTATATTTCTCAATGATTTAGGCACTTTAACTCTGGCGCCTTCGCCCGAATTATTTTCAAAATGCGTATCGGAAATGACAGCGAAACGCAAAGAGCCTCCTTTTTCCGTCCCTTGAAAAGTGATGCTGTCTATTTTAGAAGTTTTTTCACTATATAACAAAGTGTTATATTTATAAACCTGAAGCGAGTCGCCACCATTGATTTTCACGCTATCAATCTGAGAAGTTTGTTTCTCAAACGCAACTTCTCCGTTTTTGTGAACATACAAAGTATCTTCCTCCGAAGCATGAGCTGTTAGGGGGGAAATAAAAATACTTATCAATAGAAACAGTGTGTAATAAAATATCTTTCTCATGATTTATGCTTATTTTTTAATGATTTTTTTTACTGTAACTCCGGTCTCATCTACCGCACGAACAATATATATTCCTTTAGGATGAGATGATAATTGCAAATTTGCTTCCGGAGAATTCGGACAAATTTGTTGTAGTTTCCGTCCCTGAATGTCAAACAGGGATAGTTCGGTAATTTTCGAAAGGCTTCGCGCTTTCACTTCTCCCAATTCGTTGGAAAAATAAACCGTCGAGCCGGGTGTTTTAATTTCAGGAATTGCAGTAACATCGCTCGATACATTGAAATAGTGAAAGGCTGAAAACAGGATGGGCAATGCGTTTCCATCATTTTTACTGACTACCATTTCCGCATTTGTAAAAGTGATTTTTTGCACTTCGTTCAGAGAAAATGATTGCAGAGCGCCGGTTTTATCATAAACCATCAATTTCCTGCTGCTCTGTGCATAAAAATTCCCTGAAAAAAAACATATCAGGAATAAAAGACTTGCCATTTTAATCAGATGTTTCATTTTCATGTTATTATTAATATTTTAAAGCACAAATGTACAAATAATCTTTGAATAATGTTACTGAAACATAAAATTTTATTGAAAATTTGACTTATGCCTTTCTTAACGCCATCTTATACAAAGCCATCAGCGTAGGTATCGGCTTCCTTATCCGGTCTTTGAAGCGCGAACCGGCAATGGCGATCAATACCGCAACACCAAAAATGACGCTCCAACCAAACAGTTCCTGCAAAGTGGATAGTAGAGACGTTGCGTGCAAGGTCTCAGCGCTAAATTCGGGAACAAACGAGTTGACATTTGAGCCAATCAGAGAAAGATGCTTGGACATAAATCCCGACATAGCGCGGTCGTAAATGGCGTCGCCAAGAGGTGCGGCAATTCCCGTGCGGATTAAGCCGAGAACGGTCAGTACCTGAAAATAGTTTTTGAACGGCACGGTTGCCTGTGCATAAACCGTCAACGAGATGAAGATCGTTACATGTCCGAAACCACAGCAAATCTGAGGAAAATACAGTTTTTCCATATTGGTGGCGGGAGAAATCAGGAAATACATCATTACAAGGTATGCCACGATAAACGACATACCCATAAAAGTTAGCAGTTTATGTGGCAGTTGAAGGCGTGTTATGGCTTGCCACGAAAAGAGTGCGCCCAACGCCATCCCGATAAATTTGTACCATTCGAGATGTGCCGAATTCAGGTGGTCGAAGTACAAGATGGCGCTCGTGTAGGTGTTTTGCAGCACCGTTTGCGCAGACAGCAGGACATCCATTAATAAGAACAAAACCAGCAGAAGGAATAGATTTCTCGCTTTGAACGCGGCAATTTCCAAAAACGGGTGACGGATATGGTTCATGCGCCATACATTGGCAGCTAATGCTAAAGAAGACGCGCCCAAGGCCACGCGAATGTACGTTGAATGAAGCCAGTCGAGTTGTTCGCCGTATTGCGCTACAAAAATCAGCGAAAGGATAAAAATACTCCATAACACCATTCCTAACCAGTCCACGCCATAGAGCGGCAATTTGGGCATGGCGCGAAACGGTCGCATGAAGACGATAGCGCCCAAGGTTACACACAGCATCAGCGCAATCGCCAGTCGGTGGACGTAATGCCAGTTGTAATAGTGAATGATGTACGTACTTGCTATGTCGAACACATGAATAACACCGAGCACTACGAAGAAGACAAAGGACAGGAATACTGCGTAGTTGTGGGTGGGCGCAATCTTGGGGAGAATGGACGAAAAGCACTCGAAGGTGCCGAACAGCCGCAGGAATCCGGCAATGAAGCAAATCACCACCAACAGGGGCGTTGAGTGAATATACGGCACAATAAGGTTGCAGAGCGCCAATCCCAATGAGGCGATAATCAGGCAGGTTTGGTTCGGAAAACGGAATTTTAGCCGGAACGCCAGTGTAAAATACATCGTCAGCCCGATAAGCACGGCGTTGCCCATCATTTTCACATCGTCCATCGTCAGAGACAAGCTGCCCGCCATTTGTCCCATGGCAGAAAAATACATGCCGTTGGA